>JAAZKL010000206.1 GCA_012799845.1 Clostridiaceae bacterium | reverse complement strand
CGGCTGCACGTGCATCCCGCACGACATGTACTGCCAGGGGCCTGTGGAATATGAGCACCAGCAGGGCGACGCAGCAAGCCCATAATGTGGTCAGCACGAATACCGAGCCCAGCGTCCTGTTCAGATTTGTGTAATCTTTGCGGTTGAAGCAGACGGTCGAGATTTTGGATATGGCCGTTATGATGCCGTCGGTGGTGACACAGAGCAAAAGGCCGTATACAGGCATTACCAACCCATACAACCCAAGACCTTCCGCGCCCAGTTTCCGAGAAAGCAGGATGGAGAAAATGAAGGCGAAGATGCCCGTTGTCATGTTTGAAAGCGTCAGGACGAAAGAGTCCCGGTAGAATCTGTCTATTCGTCCCCAGAGCCGGGTCCTTAATATATGTATATCAGATAACCTTCTCATAAGTAAAAGCTATTCATCGATCCAGGTTTTTATGAAGCATTTTTCCGGTACAGGTACAGACTCCTGAAATCAGGTCTCGTAGCCGAATCCACAAGGTAGGCGGATACCTGCGAGCCCCCGATCCTGTTGCGGTTCAGCGCGTCTATGAAGAAGCCGATATCTCCGAGTCCGATCCCGTGGCCATAGTATCTGCCGCCCCCGAGGTCTATGATGTTTTCGCCCTGCCATTCAGGGGTCAGCGGATCCACATCGGGGTTCCTGACATACCTGCAGTCGCCCGGCAGATAATCGGCAAGTCCGCGGTATGTAGCCGGGTCTATCAGCGGGTCCATGTCCTGCCAGTTCATGAGGACGATCCTTGTAAACGCGCGGTCGAACAGATCAGGTTTATATGAGTCCAGAACGGCCTTGTAATATATGATGACAATGGCTGTGGCGCATTCGGTCCCGTACTTCCGGGTGTTTACGAAAATATCTTCCACGGCACGGGAAGGCCTTGCACCCGGCCTCAGCACAAAACCGCCATCCTGCCTTCTGTTCCAGTATTCTTCATTGCAGAAGGACTCCTGGAATATCCGGAATGGGAGCCTCCCCCTGTAAAGAGCCAAAGAGGCGTCGATTATGCCTCTTCTCAGGCCGATCTCAAATTCCAGTTCTTCCCGTGACAAGTAGGTATAGACGCTGCCGCTTTCGAAAAGCTTGCTCAGAACCTCGTATTCAGGGCTGCCCCGCCGGTATTGCGCAAATACGGACTGGAGGTCGGAAAACCCGTCTTCAAACCTGATCATTCTGATCCCCCCGTCAAAAAGGCTTCGGATGCGAGCTGGTCGCTGACAGGCAGCCTGATCCAGGATTCCCACCGGTACTTATCCTGCCTGTAAAGTGCAAAGGACACGTCCGCCAGCAGTTGCTTTTGCGTCTCATCAAGGCTACGGAAGCGGGTCAACTGCTCATTTTCATGATCGCGCAGCGGCCCGGGCAATTCGCAACTGTCAGCCGACACCTGCCGGCCCAGGTATTTGGCTTCGTATGAAATGGCATAATAAAGAGGCTTCGGACACATCTGCATGCTTTCGCCGGTGTAATAAATATACGGCATGTTTTCAGACAGCCACTTCAGCGCGCTGTAATACAGCGCGGGACCGCTCATGGCGTCATCATCCGTTCCGGGTATG
>JAAZKL010000205.1 GCA_012799845.1 Clostridiaceae bacterium | reverse complement strand
GTTGACTTCCCAAAAGATTTTTACATAGTTGTTTCATTTAGCATGTGTTTTCGGACAGTCTGGCCACACGAACCGCTTTCAGTGATTAAGCTGAAGGTGGTTTTTTTATCGGAACCAAGACAATTTCTTAGAAATAATCTGTCAACATACTACATGATGTGATATAATCAATTCACCACTCAATGACGGGGGCACTGCAGGTGGAAGATAAATCCTTTGAACTGTTATTGAAGATGTATAGCGAAATAACATCCCGCTTAGATACAATGGGATCCCAATTTGACACGACAGGATCCCGGTTTGACAGGGTGGAATCCAGGCTCGACAGAGTTGAATCCCGACTCGATAAGGTGGAAACTGAAATGCGGGAAATGAAGAGTCAGGCCGGAAACTTAAGCAATCAGATGACTGTCATGATATAAAAATACAGGTAATCGATGGAGGACGAAAATAGGTCCTCTTTTTCAAGTCAGGGGGGAGTTTTTTGGAAAGCAAAGCAGCTATTGGACGCATACTAAATATTATTGGAATGATAATTTTCATACTAACTTTCATTACGGACAGATTTATCTTCAAAATTCCGCCTTCCACATATATCATAATCATGGTTATCGTGATATTTCTTATGTTCAGCGGACTTTGGACCAGAAATCAGGAAAGAGACAAGGGGAAATGAAACTGCCCTGACCTTCGGACCACGCATAACATGCCGGTTGATGTACCGTGCATAATATGTTAGAATTACAGCGTTCCGGGTTTTTGGACATGCCCGGCAGCATGCGTGTTTTTGAAGGGATATACATATGATTTTTTCATCATACACATTCATTTTTGTTTTCTTGCCGATAGTTTTTACGGTTTATTTCATGGTACAGAAGCTTGCGGGCGACAGGCCGGCAAAAGCATGCCTGGTTGCGGCATCCCTATATTTCTACGCTCATGGGAACATTGCTTTTCTACCGCTATTGGCAGGAACGGTAGTTTTCAATTATTTTATTTTGAAGCTGCTCAGGAAAAACCGGGGCAGACGGGTGGCGCCGAAGCTGCTCCTGGCGCTGGCAGTACTGGAGAACCTGGGCCTCCTTTTTTATTTCAAATACATGAATTTTTTCATTAAAAACGTGAACTACGTATTCGGAACAGACTATATCCTGTACGACATTGTGCTGCCCATCGGAATATCGTTCTATACGTTCCAGATACTTGCCCATGTCATAGACACTTACAGAGGAGAGAGTGAAGACAGCACATTCCTGGAGTTTGCGGTGTTTGTGACTTTTTTCCCCCAACTGATCGTAGGTCCTATAGTCCGCCATGACTACATGATGGAACAGATCCGGGCGGAAAAGGTCAGACGGGTCGACACGTCGAATATAATTAAGGGAATCATGCTGTTTTCCATGGGATGCGCCAAGAAGATACTGATAGCAGACCCGCTGATAAGCCATGCGCAGCATTTTTACAACGTTATGGGGAACGGCAGTTTCTTCGAGGCATGGGGAGCTGTCCTTGCATACACATTTGCATACTACTTTGATTTTTCAGGTTATATAGATATGGCCCTTGGGCTGGGGCTGTTTTTTAATATAAAGCTGCCCGAAAACTTCGACTCGCCGTATAAGGCGCGCAACTTCGCGGATTTCTGGAGGAGATGGAACATCACCGTATCAAATTTCTTTTATGATTATATATTCAGAAGGATCTTCCGTTTCGGGGACGGAGTCCCGAAACTGGTGATGGCGACAATGGTTACATTCATCGTATCTGGACTGTGGCACGGCGCCAGCTGGCATTTCGTTTTCTGGGGCATGGCGAACGGTATCCTCGTCTGCCTTGCCAATATTATGACGCTGAAGAGAAAGAAGCTGCCTTTCCCGCTGGCATGGGCGCTGACATTTTTCCTTGTCCTCGTAACGAGGGTGCTGTTCGACGCGAACGGAATGACGCAGGCGCTTAATGTCTACAGGACGATGTTCGATATAAGGCCGGCACTGAGCGGGTTCAGGGATTTCCTGGGTTCAGGTCTGGATTACGTCGGCAAAAACCTGTATGAAACAGTTTTGATCATCACAGGGGCATGCATCTGTTTCTTTGCGCCGAATACCAGGGAATTTCTTACGGAATACAGGCCCAAATTGTATCATGCGGTGTTTGCCGGAGCGCTGTTTGCGATATCGTTGTTTTTCATGGGAGGGGTATCCAACTTCCTGTACTTCCAGTTCTGATGGACTGAATGGAGCAGGGGCGCTGCCCGGAGAGAAAAAGCGAACATGACCGGAATATTCGATTGTCCTGCGGGAAAAACAGAAGCAGCCCTTTGAAGGATCATCACCGCAAAGCTGAGAACTGCGGAACAGGCTGTTCCCGGGACATTTTGGAAATAAGGATGAGATAGCAATGAGTTTCAAAAAGTGGATCGCTATTTTCATATCGGCCATTATAGCAGTGGGTGCGCTTACAGCAGGGTTCAATGCGCTTGTGGATCCTTTCGGCATTTTCGGGGATGTGATTTTCGACTGGTACTCATATAATATGACCCAGAATCCGAGGATTTCTAAAATAGCGTACCTGGACAGACATCACGGAAAATATGATTCATATATAATCGGCTGTTCAAAGACCGGTTCATATTCAACTGAAGCGCTCAATAAATATTATGGGGGTGCCAGCTTTTACAACATGCTGATGTACGGCGGCGATATGTACGATATCGAGATGACCGCCAGGTATATACTCGATAACTATTCTCCCAAAAACATAATAGTCAGCATGGGTCTCGAGGAAACCGTTAAATACGATACGGAAGCGGATAACATGAAGGCCAATCTCCACGCAAAGGTGGACGGTTCTCCGCTGCTGCTGTTTTACGGCAAGTATCTTTTTTCAAATCCGTCTTACGCGATCGACAAGATAGCCGCCCGTTTCTCGGACGGGTACCTGGTCAATGAAAATGATGTGTTCATTCCTGAGACAGGAGTATACGACAAGGCGGTCAGGGACGTAGAGAGGATAGGCGGCCTGGATCAATATCTCGAAACTTATCCGAGCTTCAGGACTGTTTTGAAGAAAGTGACGCTTGACGCCATGGACGACTGTCTGGGTTCGATCAGGCGCATCAAATCCCTTTGCGATGAGAAGGGAGTTTCATTTATGATGATCATATCTCCGATCTACCATACGGAGATGGATATGTATGATAAAGCCCAGTTGTGGGAGTTCCACACACGCCTGTCACAGATAACTCCCTACTGGGATTTTTCCGGATACAACCCGGTCAGCTTCGAGCCAAGGTATTTTTACGACCCGTACCATTTCAGGAATGCGGTTGGCGACATGGCGCTGGCAAGGATATTCGGAGACGACAGCAAATACGTCCCGGAGGATTTCGGCAGGTATGTCGATACTGAAAATGTAGGCTCTCACCTGGCGGAGTATTTCGGCAGCGCCGACGGTTCGGCTGCTGAAAACGTCAACAACGCCGGGCAGGCTGCAGGACCTGCCGACATGAAGAGTTACAGCGCCAATGTTCCAATACTCATGTACCATCACATCGATGACGAGGTGACCAACAGTTCCGTGGTCACTCCCGGGAGGTTCGAGGAACACCTGGCCGCGCTGAAGGAAGCCGGGTTCAGTACAATTACTCTGCATCAGATGGCCTCTTATGTGGAAAATGGCGAGGAACTGCCCGAAAACCCCGTAGTCATAACTTTTGATGACGGCTACAGAAGCAATTACGAACTGGCTTATCCGCTGTTGAAAAAATACGGTATGGCTGCGACCATCAACGTGATCGGCGTGTCCATGGGTGCGGACACCTATAAGGATACGGGTGTTCCCATAACCCACCACTTTAACTTCGATGAAGCGCGGGAAATGATGAAGAGCGGACTTATAGACATACAGAGCCACAGCTACGATATGCACAACAGCGAAACACTGGACAGTGATTACCGGCAGGGTGTCTATATGAAAACCGGCGAAAGCGAGGGGGAATATATAGCCGCTTTCCGCAGCGACTTTGAGAGGTCAAGGAAAGAGATCGAAGCGAACACAAACAGCAAGGTTATTGCGTACGCATATCCCAATGGGTTTTATACAACTTTGAGCGAAGTTCTGCTGAGCGAGATGGGAGTCAAAATCACGCTCACGGTGGAAGAAGGCATGAATACTGTTATCAAGGGCCTGCCTCAAAGCCTGAGGGCAATGAAGAGGTACAGGGTCGCAGAAGATATCTCCGGCAGCGAACTTGTGGACAGGATCAGGTCTGATAACAGGGAGTAAGCGACCCGGGCCAGATACAGGCGTGACTACTCATATTGATGATGTGTTTACTCATATAGAATATCCGGCGTGACCGTCTATATTGGATATTCAGCCGGATCGATCAGCCTGAATATCAGGCCGGGTCATTTTGAGTGATCTGTCCCGGATCCGGAACTCCGCCGCGAATGTGAAAAAATTGCCGTGACTGTGATAAAATAAATGTACCGGGCATTTCACCGCGCACGGAACAGTCGAAAGTGCGCAGCATATTTCCACAGGTGTGCTGAATATTGCTTCGAAAGGCCTGGCGGCGGTATGATGCCGCCCAGTAATAAATTTCTTAATATCTTGGATCGGGTGGGGATGAACGATATGGATACAAGAGAAAAGATCATGGAATTCTTTAAAAGCCGGGGGAAAGCGGGCGATCTGGCGTACGATACGGACCTGTTCAAAGGTGGATACGTCAATTCGCTGTTCGCTCTCGAAATGGTCGTCTTTCTTGAGGAGACCTTCAGGATAAAAATCAAAAACAAAGACATAAATGAGAAGAACTTCAGGACCATTGACAGCATAACGGCTGTGGTGGAAAGGTCTATCCAGGGAAAAGTATAAGGGAAGAAAAAAGCGGCAGGTACCAGCCATGGAACCTGAAGGGATACGTATACATCTGAGAAACAAAAGGGGATGCAGGTATGTCTAAAAAAATAAAATGCCTGGTGTGGGATCTCGACAACACGATCTGGGACGGGGTACTCCTTGAGGACAGGGACGTCGTGCTCAGGGAGGGCATAACAGACATTCTGAAAGAGTTTGACAGGCGTGGGATACTGCTTTCCATCGCCAGTAAAAACGACAGGGACGATGCGATGGGAAAGCTCCAGGAATTCGGCATAGATGAATACTTCATATACCCGCAGATAGGGTGGGGCAGTAAGGCGGAATCCATTAAGGAGATCGCGACGTCGCTCAATATCAGCACGGACACGTTCGCATTCATAGATGACCAGCCGTCAGAGCTGGAAGAAGTGAATTTTGTGCTGCCCGAGGTCCTGACCCTGGACGCGGCCGAATACAGGGACCTGCTGCGCATGGAAAGGTTCATGCCCAAATTCATCACCGAGGATTCCAGGATGCGCAGGAAAATGTACCAGGCCGACCTTGAAAGAAAAAACGCAGAGAGTACCTTCAAGGGCTCCAGCGAGGAATTTCTCGCGACGCTCGCCATGGAACTCACCGTGGCTCCTGTGGCGAAGGGCGATCTCGAGAGGGTGGAAGAGCTTACGATACGTACGAACCAGCTCAACTCCACCGGACTGACATACAGTTACGAAGAACTTGAAAGATTTATATCATCGAAGGACCATATCTTTCTGATCGCCGAACTGAAGGACAAATTCGGGCCATACGGGAAAATAGGCCTGGTCCTGCTTGAGGACAGGAAGGATGAACTGAGGATAAAGCTTCTGCTGATGTCCTGCCGTGTAATGACCCGGGGCATCGGGTCTGCGCTTCTCGTGCATGTTGTGAAGATTGCCGGGGAGAAAGGGAAAAAACTTGTTGCGGACTTTATCGACACAGGCAGGAACAGGGTCATGTATATCACATATAAGCTCATGGGCTTCGAAGAAACCGATACGGATGACAGTTCCGGCGGGAATGGCGCGATCGGGCTTGAGTACAGGGGCAGCGGAGAGAAGCAGTATCCTTCCTATCTGAAGTTTATTGTAAAGTAAGGCATCGGTTTTTGAATACACAACTGTCCTGTAATAAACATATATCTGTGGGGGGGTTGATTTGATTGACGGAAGATAACAAGCACATTGCCATCGGTGAGCAGCAGGTGCTTACCGGTCCGGAACAGCACCGGGCTGCAAGCATGGAACAGAGCCAGCCCGCAGGTTCGGAGCTGCACCAACCTGCAAGTGAAGAGAAGCACCAGCCGAATGATGGCGCAATGGAAGCACCGACGGGTACAAATGCAGCGTCGACAGATACGAATGCTGTGCCGGCGGATATACCGGCGGATATACCGGCAGCACCGGTGTACCTGAAGGAAGACAAGCTGTTCCTGGCGGGGGCTCTGCTGCTTGGGATATTGTTCACCTGGCTGTTTTACGGTAAAGATCCGGGCATTTCTGTCCCATTATTCGTAATAGCTTTCTATATGCTGCTTTTTGCATATGTGCGTCCTGTTCCCGGGAAAAAGGACCTGTTCGCATGGTTCCTGTGCGTCCCTGTCATGTTGATATCGCTGACATTCTTCATGTACAGGAATATAACACTGATGGTGCTCAATATCCTTGCACTCCCATGGCTCATTATCATGCAGACTGTTCTGATGACAGGAGCAAACAGTTACAGGTGGTACAGCCCCGGCATAATTGCAGACCTGTTTCTCGGCGCATTCGCAAGAAGCCTGATCCACTTGGCAAAGCCCTTTCGGATATTTGCCTCGATACTGCGCAGCAGGTCAGGTGGAGGGAAAAAATCCACAGGGGTCCGGATACTTGCAGGTATTGTCATTGCCCTGCCCATACTGTTGATACTGGTGCTCCTGCTGTCTTCGGCAGACATGGTGTTCGGGAAGATCATGGAAAACGTGCCTGAATATCTGGATACCATAAATTTTGATAGATTCCTGGGTAAGGCATTTGTGACAGTGTTCATTTTCCTGATCTCATTCAGCTATATATGGAGCCTGAAACGCAAAGAGAAGTTTTTAAGCAGTGCTAACGGGCTCATATCCGGCAAAACAGCAGATGAAAAAAGAAAATGGGATCCCGTGGTCCTGATTACCGTGACTGCTTCCATCGATCTGTTGTATATCTTTTTCGTCATCATACAGTTTACATATCTGTTCGGCAGATCCGGACTTCCTGAAGGATTCACATATTCCGAATACGCGCGCAGCGGCTTTACGGAACTGATAGTGGTATCGCTGCTGAACATGGGACTGCTGGCGCTGACCCTCACATATACGAAAAAGGGGACTTGCGGTTTGCATAGCACGTTCAGGCTGCTTAGTACGATAACGATCTGCTGTACACTTGTAATGCTTGCGTCCGCATATTACAGGATGCTGCTGTATGAAGAAGCATATGGATTTACGTTCCTTCGCATAATGACCCAGGCGTTCATGATATTCCTGTTCGTACTTTTTATAATAACTATAGTCAGGGTCTGGAATGACCGCCTTCCGCTGCTCAAACCATATATTGCTGTCGCCGTGATCGCTTTTACCGTCATCAACTATATAAATGTCGATGCCATAATAGCCAGTAAAAATGTCGAAAGGTATTACAAGACAGGGAAAATAGACATGCACTATTTTTCTAACCTGTCAAATGACGCGGTCAGCGAACTTGTCAAACTGGCGGACTCCGGTGACCCGGAAGTAGCGGAAAAAGCACGTGAGATCCTGGGGAGAAGGAAAGAAAGCCTTTATGCTGATTCCGACTGGCAGTCGTTCAACCTGGCGGACCTTCGTGCAAAATGGGCTCTCAGCGGCAAGTAGAATCATTTTAAATCAGCTTCGACAGCTTGTTCAGTATAGCGAATAAAACAACAGATATATTTGAAATGCTTGAAAGCAATATCTGGGGCTTGTGCTGGTTTTTATCAAAACCGGCACTGCCTTTTTGCGACTTTTTGATTATAAAGTAGACCTGAAGCGTCATTGCCAGCGCTGCTATACCTTTCAGCAGGATCGTCTCAAGGTAGAATGCACAATAGAATATGAAAATGTTGTGATCAGCCGACAGAGCGATTATCGGAAACGCCAGCACCGCCAGGAATATCAGAAGGCTGCCTTTTGATTGCATTTTGCACCCCTGCTTATCATTCTGTCGTGAGGTTTGACGACTTAAACCATTATCTGCTTCAAACTATCATACAATAAAAAAACATATTCAGATACAAAAAGTTTATGTTATAATCCGCAGGCGAAAAAGTCATGCTAAACAATATCGCTTATATATCAGTATAAAAGGAGGAAAACCCATGTCAAAAACCGTAGTAGGCATTTTCGATACACAGGATCATGCGGAAGCGGCTGCGCGCCTCATTAAGGAACGGGGCCTGCGGACAGATGATATTTCTATAGTAATAAAACAGGGTGAAAGCGGAGACCCGTATGATGCCGGAGCACCGGCAAGTACAGGGTATACAGGCGCATTTTTTGATTATGCCGCTTTTGGTACAAGGCCGGCAACAATGGGCGGGATGAACGGAGCAAATATGCGGACGGGCAGCCGTCCCGCAGTGAACAGCAATATTTCAGACGGCGTTATTTCAGGAGGATTGCTGGGAGGCCTTGCAGGGCTGTTGATAGGCGCGGGAAGCATGATCGTTCCGGGGCTGGGTATCATCGCCGCCGCAGGTCCGATCACAGGCCTGCTTTCGGGCGCTGTCACCGGCGGGATCGTCGGAGGGCTGATAGATCTCGGCATCCCTGAAAATGAAAGCAGGCGGTATGAAAGCGATATCAGGCATGGAAAGGTTTTATTCAGTATGAAGACAGATGATGACAAGGCGGACCGTGTCGCGGAGATTTTGAGAAACAGCGGGGCGAGCAATGTACAGGTTTACTGATCCTGCGTACCGCCGGATGGTTCTGTGGCATCACCGGAGGGCACTGTGGTATCGCCGGATGGCACAACGGTATCTGAGCTGTCCTCTGATGGGCCCGGAATACCAGGACCATCATCGGATGTGCCGGGCATATCCGGATCGCTACCGGATGTTCCCGGAATATCCGCATCAGTGCCGGATGATCCACCGGTGTTCGTAGCATCCCCGGACGGTTCCCGGATACTTGTATCATTAGCGGGTGTCCCGGCGGGTTCCTGGTCATTGCCGGATGTTTCAGGCGTATTTGCTGCATCGGTGTTGGTGGGTGCCGGAGATGCAGCTTTATTGGCCATTTGTGCCGCGAGTCCTTTGGCAAGTGTGCCGTCAGGCCTCAGGATCCCGACGAGGAATTCCTCATTACACGCATTATAACGGCTTGTGTGCAGTTTTGCCTGGGATACCACTTTGCCGCCGATTTTGACCGTTTTATACGTTTCGACTACATACCCGTCGGTCCCGTACTGGCTTTTTTTCACCGTTCCCACAGGAAGCGTCGGATCATCCACATATTTCGTCTTGTAACGGGTACGGCTCAATGTCTTGGTGCTTATGATCACGGTCTTTTCAGGATTCGTATTGGTTCCCATGAATACGACATGCACCTGGTTGTCTTCTACCCACGAAAGTATTTTGATGGGCCAGCCAGTGTTGTTGATAAAACGCAGATCGGTGCCTCCATAGTATGCTGTTGCATCCTGCCCCAAGGGTACATATGTCACTATGAAAGAATGATTTTTTCTTTCAACCACCTCAAGATCCGACAACAGTACGGCGTTGTAGAGCGTACTGACTGCCTGGCAGATCCCGCCCCCTATGCCGTCCTCGACACGCCCGTTTATAAAAACGTGTGCCGACTTGTAACCTGTTTTCTCATTTCTTGATCCTACCACTTTATTGAAGGAGAACTCTTCCCCGGGCATGAGTATGTAGTTGTGGTACTTGCTGGATGCCAGCGCGATATTGTGCATCCTGTTCTTTTCATTCTGTGTCCTTGTTTCGAAAGGCGTGCTGTATCTTGCGAGTTCGTCCCTGAACAGCATCGAAACAGCCGCGCCTGATGTGACTTCGGGCATGACATAGGAGACCGGCAGCAGGCGTTCCGTGTTTTCTGTCGTGTTGTGCTCTGCGATTATCTGTTCCAGCTCCGCCCTGTCTATCGTCCTCCCCATTTTATGGGGCACCAGCACCAGGCTGTCGTTTTCCATTTTGTAATAAGCATTTTCCGGGCTGCAGACTATACTGTCGTATACATCACTGGCATTGAACCGCGTTGTTTCCGTAATGATCACATTTGGCCGGATAACCTCTCCCCTGCCATTTTTTATCATGTCGATGACAAGCGACTTCACTTCCGCTTTATCGACCGCTTCGCCATGCCTTCCTGACTTTATTACTATGTTCTCGTCTGAAATCAGGAGAGCGCCTTCCATAACCTGCTGGAAAGCCATCTCGGAAAAATCGCTGACAAACTCGTCTATTTTGCTTTCATCATAGCTTTGCTGAACACCGACCGAGATCCCGCTGACAGCGGCTCTGGCAATGTCATACAGGCGTTCGAATATGCTTCCTCTGCGCCCGATGGAAAATGCTTTATCTGCGGCGGCATCGATGTCATATATGACACCCAGATCCGGATATGACGCCTTCAGTTCCGCCAGATCCGTTTTAAGCGTTATCTCAAGGCCGGAGGCAGGGATGGTGTACATGGATTCCAGCTGCTCAAATATTTCGGTCCGGCTCATGCCCGATACATCGAGGCTGCCCACATAGACGCCCCTGTATGCACAGTCGTACCGAAGAGTGATATATGCAAGGACAACTGTCGACAACAGCATGACACCGGTAAAAATGAGCATGATGAGCAACAGCTTCGATTTTTTCTTTTTCTGGGGAAGGTTGGCTGCAATTTCTGTTTTCATATATCCAACACCCTTAAAAAGCTTCTGAGATTGTTCTTCTGCGGATAACTATACTATATATCAGACTCTTTTATTATCGTAATTGTTTCATAAAATCTCAATATATTAAATTTTCATTACCGAAACTACAAATTTTCAATACAACTGTAGAAATGGATCAAGAAAAGGTATAGTATTAAAATTACAGTATTATAATGAAGCGAAATCGTATACGGCTTGAATTGCCGTACTTTTGAGGGGACATGATCAAATGAATGTATTTAATGAGGCCGAATTCAATGATATATGCAAAAAACTGGGCGCTGACGGTGTTGTCAGGGATGTTGCCATAAGGTATACGATGCCCGGCTATTTCAACAGGGTCAGGAACGTTGTCCATCATGACAGAAGGGGTGAAGTCGTTTTCTGCGTCATCAGGCTCGACGGCAGGATCATCATGACCAGGCGCGATGATTATCCCGGACAGATCTACAGGATACCCACAGGTGGCATCGGGCATGATGAAGATGTGGTCGAAGCCGTCTTCAGGGAAGTAAAGGAGGAGCTGGGGCTCGAAGTAAGGATACGGGCCTTTGCCGGTGTCCTCAGGATAAGGTTCGAATATGAAAACGAAAGAGTCATGTTCTACTCGTACATATTCATCCTGGACGAGGTTGGCGGGCGGCTTCTTGCGGACGCCAGCGACGATGAGATCAGCGAGATAAGGGAAGTGGACATTGATGAGTTCGAGCGCATGGTCCGGGCGCTTGGCAGCATTGAAGGCAAATGGCAGGATTGGGGAAGGTTCCGGTACATAACGTCAAATGCCGTATTGAATTATTTGAAGCAAAAGAGTATATAATCGTCGAACTGTGCCTATACTTATAGCAAAAGGTAATTTTTGCAAGTAGGTGCAGATGATGGGTGCGGAATTAGTTAAGTATGGGCCGGGCAACAGCATAAAGCCCAAAAGCGTGAAAAGGCCGGTGTTCCGGCGATCCAGGGCATCTGCCGCCCTTACCTGCGAAGAGCGGCATATAATAGATGCAGCCCTCAGAGCAAAGGAAGAATGGCTGGAGGCAGGTATCAATTTCGAGCAGGTAACCGACGAGCTTCTGGTGGATTACTACACTTACAGGATGAAAGCCTGTGAATCCAAATATACTTATTTTCTCAGGCTTGCAAAAACCAAAGGCCTTTCTCATTATCTCCAGGTTTGAGTCATATCCGGCAACCTGTACAAGTATAATTTTATATACAGGAAACAAAGTTGTGCATGTGAAATGCTAAACCGGGTCATGCCGGAATCGAGGTATGGAAGTGGGTCCTGAAGTCATTCTGGCTTTTATGGCAGGTCTTATACTGATGTTCATTCTGGTGAGGCTGTTTCTGAAACCTTTGAAGGTCGTCATGAAACTGGTCCTCAATGCCCTGCTCGGTGCGCTGGCATTGCTTATTGCCAACTGGATCGGCGGACTGTTCGGGTTCCATATAGCCCTCAATGTCTATACCGCATTCATAGTCGGCACTCTCGGGATACCCGGATTCATCCTTCTCGTAATACTTAAGTTGCTGTTTGGCATCGTATAGGAAAATCGCCTTAAGGCTCTTCACAAAATCCTTTCACAATGTTAAAATAATATCAGGTGTGAGGTTTAATTTTGTATACAATATACAATATTGAGCTTGCTGATACATGATTACCCCGTATCATCGTGTGCTGTGGATTTCCTGGCAGAATACATCAGCTGACGGAAAGAATGCAGCTGCATTATGAAATATAAGGGGATAAGTAAAGGGGAGATAAAAATGGGTAAAAACATGAAAACGATGGACGGAAATACCGCTGCGGCTCATGTTGCATATGCGTTTACCGAAGTGGCGGGCATTTATCCGATCACTCCATCGTCTGTCATGGCGGAACTAGTTGACGAATGGTCAGCCAATGGCAGAAAGAATATTTTCGGCCAGACTGTAAGGGTCGTTGAAATGCAATCGGAGGCCGGAGCGGCAGGAACTGTACATGGTTCCCTGACTGCAGGTGCTTTAACGACTACATTTACCGCATCTCAGGGATTACTGCTCATGATACCGAACATTTACAAGGTTGCAGGCGAGCTTCTGCCTGGAGTTTTCCACGTGAGCGCCAGGGCGGTTGCCAGCCATGCGCTGTCCATATTCGGAGACCATTCTGACGTTATGGCATGCCGCCAGACCGGAGCCGCGCTCCTGGCCGAAGGCAGTGTCCAGGAAGTAATGGATCTGGCTCCCGTGGCACATCTGAGCGCAATAAAGGGAAGAGTTCCCTTTATCAACTTCTTTGACGGATTCAGGACGTCACACGAGATCCAGAAGATCGAAGTCATAGACTACGAAGATTTCGCAAAGCTTGTCGATTACGACGCAATAAAGGAATTCAGGAAGAGATCCCTGAATCCTGAGAGGCCCTGCGTAAGGGGCACAGCACAGAACCCGGATATATTCTTCCAGGCCCGGGAGGCTTCAAACATCTATTATGATAAGCTGCCAGAGATAGTTGAGGAATACATGGACAAAATAAGCGCACTCACAGGCAGAAAGTATGGCCTCTTCAACTACTACGGCGCACCGGATGCCGACAGGATCATCGTCGCCATGGGCTCCGTATGTGAAACCATACAGGAAACCATAGATTATCTCATGGCAAAAGGCGAAAAGGTCGGTGTCGTAAAAGTACATCTTTACAGGCCGTTCTCGGTTAAACACCTGCTGAAAGCTATTCCCGATACCGTAAAGAAGATAGCTGTCCTCGACAGGACCAAAGAGCCTGGCGCTCTCGGAGAGCCGCTGTACCAGGATGTATGCGCTGCGCTGTATGAAAACGGAAAGGCGCCTGTCATAGTCGCAGGCCGCTATGGGCTGGGTTCAAAGGATACGACGCCTGCACAGATCGTTGCGGTATATGACAATCTGAATGCTGACGATCCGAAGAACCACTTCACCATAGGCATAGTCGACGATGTGACGAACCTTTCGCTCCCTGTCGGAGAAGAACCGGATTCAGTACCTGAAGGCACTGTAAGCTGCAAGTTCTGGGGATTCGGATCCGACGGTACAGTAGGAGCCAACAAGAACTCCATCAAGATCATAGGCGACCATACCGACATGTATGCACAGGCATACTTCGCTTACGACTCTAAGAAGTCCGGCGGCGTTACCATCTCGCATCTGAGATTCGGCAAGAAGCCAATCCATTCAACATACCTTATAAAGAAAGCGGACTTCGTTGCATGCCACAACCCTGCATACATCGGCAAATATGATATGGTAAGCGACCTTAAGGAAAACGGCACATTCCTCCTCAACTGCGGATGGACGCCGGAAGAACTCAATGAGAAGCTCCCTGCCGATATGAAGAGGATCCTGGCAAGAAGGAACATAAAGCTGTACACCATCGATGGTGTTGCAATTGGTAAGGAAATAGGGCTGGGCAGCAGGATCAACATGATAATGCAGGCTGCATTCTTCAAGCTTGCCAACATCATTCCTCTC
The DNA here is from genome assembly GCA_012799845.1 of Clostridiaceae bacterium. GTDB lineage: Bacteria > Bacillota > Clostridia > Acetivibrionales > DTU013 > DTU013. The sequence goes on along the minus strand of JAAZKL010000205.1, from coordinate 206 downwards.
GATGACGCTGTCAAATACATGAAGGAAGCCATAGTGAAGTCATATGGCAAAAAAGGCGAAAAGGTAGTCAATATGAACTATCTCGCAGTGGACAAGGGTATCGAAGCACTTAAGAAGATCGATATCCCGGCTGACTGGGCAGATGCGGCAGACGAAGCTGCAGCCGCAAAGGATGTGCCCGGGTTCATCAGCGATATCCTCGAGCC
>JAAZKL010000204.1 GCA_012799845.1 Clostridiaceae bacterium | reverse complement strand
CTCCTTTTATACAGGATGCCTCTGTCGACGAGCAGGTTGATGCCTTTGCCTGCTGTCGCAGGATTGATTTTATACATAACTGCCATCTGGTTCGTGGACGGGATCTGCGTCTCTTCTTCGATAACGCCCCTTATGATGTCGTCCTCGATGCTTTCAGCGATTTGCAGGTATATGGATTTTTCATTGCTGAAATCCAGCTTCAACATTACACCTCCTGTTCATTAGTTATGCGGTTCATTACTTGTGTAATTAACTATATAACAAGAGTGATGAATTGTCAATAACTTTTTTCTGCTTGGTGGATTTTTTATCAGTCCGGTTACTTTTTGATGCAAAACAGGGAAGAAGCACACCTGAAAAGGAAAAGGCGCCTGTCCTTAGGATAAGGACAAACGCCTGTTGCTTCGGTTCAAAGGATCATGGCCGTTTCTTCGGCCTTAATAAGGACACCTGGTGTATCCGGTCCTGCATGTTTCTGATATGAATACAACCGCCCGATGTACCGGGCATGATACAGCCCGGAATGCCTGCTGTCAGCGCTTGCTTGAGAAGTACTCCACGATGGCGTCGGCCAGTTTCATGGCCAGGTAATCCTGTTCCACATTATCGGTCAGAAGTTCGAATTCAGTCGGGTTTGGTACGAAGCCTGCTTCTATCAGCATGGACGGCGCCCAGGTGCCGCGTACGACATAGAAGTTTGCCCACCGCACACCTTTATTGACGCGCCCTGCGGCTTCCGCGCCGTTGCAGAGCATCTGCGAAAGGGGTTTTGCGATGGCTTCCTTATAATGTGCAGAGAAACCCTGGATCTTCGATATATCAACGTTTTCCGCCATGCTGTTCGCGTGTATTGACAGGAACATATCCGGCTTTGCGTCTCTCGAGGCCGTCAGCCTGTCGGAAAGCGAGACGTATACGTCCGTAGTCCTGGTCATGAGCACTTTCGCCCCGCGTTTCTCAAGCTGCGCTTTCAGCAGCAACGCATTTTCCAGGTTGATCTTCTTCTCAGGGTATTCCGTCCCCAGCGGTCCTGTTGCTCCCGAATCGCTTCCGCCATGGCCGGGATCCAGCATTATCACTATGCCTTCAAGCGGTTTGTTGCCTTTCGATGCCTTCACAGGCCTCTTTATGTGGACGATTATTCCGTCTGACACCTTCTCGATATAGTATCCTTCGATATTCGAATCTGATTTCAGTGTCAGTACATACTGGCCGAAGTGGCCGGTTTTCGTAAATGTCGCCGAGGAGAACGGTGAATCCGACGGCAATGAGGGAATAACGCCCGAGGCTGCGGCGGAAATGTTCACCTTCAGCTTCGACCCGTCGAATGAGGCTGTCGCCGCCAACGATGACGGGTATGCCAGTTTCAGCGTGTCCCATTTTTCTCCCGTTTTGTACACTGCCGATGTGACCCTCGGACTCAGGACGGTTTTCGAAGTATATGTGGATATGCTGGTTTTTCTGACCCAAAGGTTCGATGCCAGACGGGCATAGCTGCCGGTCATGCCTGTCACGAAGTCGACCATTCCCTTGCGGAGCTCATATTCGGAGCCATTGGCTGAATTTGGCGTATTGAACGTATCGATGTCCTCATTTTTGACTTCCGCATAGAACGGAGCGCCTTTCATGATAACCCCGACCTTCGCCGGCGCGGTGACAGACTTGACGGTACCGTTGTAGTTCATTGTGTATACGGGCGCTCCCAGG
>JAAZKL010000203.1 GCA_012799845.1 Clostridiaceae bacterium | reverse complement strand
TGTGACCCGCCATTACTTTTAAGTACAATAAAAATAGTAAATCGAACCTGTTTTTATATCAATCATCTCATATATCCGGTATTCTAACAACATACATTACCGGTATTTTAACAGCTTTCATTACCGGTTTCCTAACAGCTTACATTACCGGTTTCCTAACAGCTTACATTACCGGTATCCTAACAGCTTACATTACCGGTATCCTGATGCTCAATCGAATACTCAGTCGGTTAGTATCATCCGGGTCAAATCCATCGGAGGTACGATTTTGCCGTTCTTATACACGCGCATGTTGCCGCTGGAAATCTCGTCGATCAGGATGACTTCCCCGTTGTTGTAACCGAACTCGAACTTGATGTCCCACAATTCCAGGCCTTTCGACTTCAGGTCTTCGGCAATGATTTGGGTAATGCGCAGGGTCTGTTCCTTCATGGATTTGAAAAGGTCCTCGCTCATTATACCGAGCACTGCAAGCGCTTCGCTGGTGATCAGCGGATCGCCCTTTGCATCGTCCTTTAGCGTAGCCTCGACATAGCCGCCGGGCAGATCTGCGCCATCCTCTATGTATGCGCCATACCGACGGATAAAGCTGCCTGTCGCCTTCAGCCTGCAAATGACTTCAAGACCCTTGCCAAAAGGCTTTGCAGGCAGTACCTCCATCGCCGCGTTATCAATATCGGCACTGATGTAGTGGGTCCTGATCCCGGCTTTCTTCAGCATTTCAAAGTAACGTACCGAGGTCTGGAGGTTTTGTTTTCCTATGCCTTCAATTGTCAGACCCACGGTATTTGCGCCGGGATCGAAAACCCCGTCAGCACCGGTACAGTCGTCCTTGAATTTCAGAAGCACGTTTCCGTTGTCAAGCTGATATACATCCTTCGTTTTTCCTAAATAGATCATCTTCATGGCAATTCCCCATTCTGTTTCTGCTGCGGCAGCGGATGATCGTTTGGATCTGTTGCCGCCGCGACAAAAAAGCTGATTATTTTAGATTTTAACATTCATAATTATACAGAATAGCAATTACTAAAATCAAGAAACCTATCAAGCAATATCAGCAAATGATGTTGCCGATGCAATATTGACTGTACCATGCTAAATCCATATCAACCTATACCTGTCAGATTTATAAATAGTCGCTCAAAGCTTTCTCAAAATATTTAAATGCTATCTGAAGGACCGCGTAGTCTTCTTCATCGATATCTTTTGCATGTGCGTCGATCCTGTTATTGTTTATCACATCAAAAAACTGCTCAAACTTGACCTTGTCCGGGAAAATATTCTGATACATTTTCCAGTCCTTGCCCATTATGAATTTCAACTGGTTGAAGTAAAGCTCCTTCAATGCCTGGTTGAAGGGCACATCACGCATACGTTTCAACTGTGTTTGATCGTTCGTCCCTGAAATATAAGTCGTCAGCCTTTCTTTAGCTTTCTTGCCGTATTGGCTCTGCATATTATGGAACACGATATCGCGCAGTATCAACTCTATCCTTTCACGCCTCGAGCGGACTTCTTCACGGATCTGATCCTGTGTAGTCGCTGTTTTTTCATAGTAATACTTGTTCTTCAGATAATCTTCAATAGATTTGATCCTGACAAAGTAATCATCTTCCACCCTCTCGATCAGGCAATAGCCAAGCAAATGCACAATTGCATTTTCCCTGCCTCCAAGCACTTTCTTGAAAGCGGTCCGTCCATCTATCGCCAGTCTTTTAAGCAACTCAAACTCTTCAGGATAGTAAGTTTCGAGCACACCCAATATCTGCTCGATCACTCCGGCCATCTCCAGCCGATAGTTTTCAGCATTTTTCTGGTAACTGTATTTGGAAACCGTATATGGACGTTCTTCGCCTCTTTCGAGCAATTCGGTGTTTATGCGGCTGCAAACCTGGCGAATAAGGAATGGATGGCCTCCATAATCTTCCACCAGCTTGGAATATATCTCTTCATCAAAATACAGACCCGAATGGCCGCCGATCCCTGAAACCATGTTTTTTACATCCTGAAGATTGAAAAGCGTCACGTATTGCGGCCTCAGCATTCCGAATATCGGATTGTCGTATCCGTTTATCTGGCTCAGCTCTACACATTTGGGGTTTACACCTGCAATTATGAATGAAAAAAGTGTGTTGTTGGTTTGGATTATCGATCTGATCGATTGCCAGAAGAAGAGCGCATCGTTCCCCGTCTTCCAGTTTTCAGACGGGGAAGTTGTATAGCTGATATTTTCAACTTCATCAAAAATCAGGAGTATCCTGGCGCCAAGGACATCACTTAGTGCAGCAATATCTTCTTCGAAGCTTTTTGCAGCTTTTGCCTCGGAATACCTCGATGCAGGTTTTGGCAGGCTGAAATCTTCAGGGATCATGGTTTTGTCGTCTTCAGTCTGTACCTTTTTATATTTTTTCTCGATCTCAATCACTATCTGATGTAAAAAGGAACTCCATCTCTGGTGATGATACTGCGAACAGTCAAAATATACTACAGCTCCTCCGTCCTGCTCTATGCGTATCTGCAAAAGGTTGAGGACGGAAGTCTTGCCTATCCTTCTCAGGCCAAACAGCCCTGCCTGTTCGCCCTGTTTATACTTTCCATAAAGCGAAGATATCAGGTTCATCCTGTCCTGGCCGTAAAAATATGTATCATTGTTGAGAGGCGACGCGATCCCGAACAAATCCCGCTCAAACAAAAAATCCCTGAACCTGTTCTGGAGTTCATTCTCACCAATACCGGTTCCTCAGTCAAAACTCCAATTGCCGCCTTCTTTGCTGGTATAGTTGCCTGAAGCAGATACCTCTTCTCCTCTAGCCGCCACATAATCGGTCAGAATATCTACAATATGTCAGCCCCCGGCAATCCAGGCGTTAACAGCCATCTCCAGGTTCCCTTTCACTCAAGTTCTTGAGCACATTTTCCAGTTCCGGGTAAAACTCTTCAAAGCTGCCGAATTTTTCGCGGTTCGCCTCGAACTCTTCCAGTTTTTTGCAAATGTCGTTTATATAATAAAAGCCTTTCGCTCTTTCCTGGTCCAGCGTTTTCAGGTAAATTTCCCCGCCTTCATGGGTGAGCAGGAGTCGCGCGGTGACAGCCCTGACTATGTGTTCGTTCACACAGGTCTCCCAACTCCCGTATGCGTTCGATCCCGATCCCATCTTGTCAGCTATTGGTTCGTACAGTTTTTGATGTTTATTCACTTCATCCCTGTATTTTTCTGTGAGCGGGTTCACAAAGGAATGGCCGAACTCGTGATATACCAGGTCCCCGAAACTCCCGGCAGTCCCAAATACAGGAATGTCTCCATCTGCGCCCAACGGGCCCTGGATGCTGTATATATCAAAACTGCCGTCCTTGTTCTCAAGTCTCGAAGCAAAGCCTCCCGGATGGAACATGGGCACCAATATGATGTTATAACTGTTTTGCTTTATTCCATAGTAGTTTTCGATGTCTCCTATAAGATCATCTTCCATTACAGCCGCAGTTCTTTCAACCACTTCTTCATAAAAATCCATGTGCTCATTGTAAAAGCGGCTGAAATCCGTATCCGCCGAAAATTGCAGTAAATACCGCGCAAACTTGTCAAGTTTGTCTATGCCCGTTCGATTTATAAGGTACTCACTAAATCCGAAATTCCCCGTCTCGTCATATTGCGCGGTAACATACAGAGTTGCCGCGGGAGGTGCGTCATATGTAAAATTGTATTTGCTGCTGAGTGTATCGAAGTACTTCACTGCAGCATGGGATCTGAAGTTCCTGAAATATTCCGACATGTCGTTTTTATAGCTGAACTGCTCATTGGTCAGAAGGTACGTCCTGTCATTATACCCGCTCATGAACTGAACTGCCGCCAGCAGTTCCATACGCGGATCCACCATGATATTGAGCCCGTTTATAGTTTTCCGCACAGGTTCGACGTTGCCGAATGCATTAGCAAAAGATACATTTCTCTGCGTGTCGGAACGCATGATAACATCACCTCCGCAGTTACTTATAACATAATACCATTTTTTCTGAAAAATGCTTTGATAAAAACCATGACTATTGCATATTTATTCATTTGTGTGTATAATTATAATCATAACTTAGTCTGAGGAAGTGTTCTGTTATGCTGAAGCCTGAAACCGACGATATGGGCAAATATCTGCAAATGACCGATATCATCGACTTTGGACATGACCTTGTCAGAGCGGCGGCGGAAAAGCTGGGAACAGATGTGATGAAAAATGCCGGCGTTCCAGTGGAGTACGGCATGTCGGAGTATACTGCATCAGAGAAATATTATAAAGACGCACATGGGAGCTTTGATGAGTATACCACACAGATGTATGGAGATGAATACCTGGCATATACAGGCTGCTCTGAGCAGGCGGCAGGATACAGCGAAGCTGCATATGTCCGAGCCGCATTCGAATATGTGAGGGATGCGTTCCCCCATTCCTTTGACCTGCTCAGATCCGGCAAGCCGGTCTCCCGGGTGTCCTGCAAGGCATCGGACGTACTGCTTAACGGTCACGGCATATGCTATGCAAAATCCCACCTGCTTGCGGCCCTGCTGAGGATCGCAGGCATCCCGGCGGGCTTTTACTACCAGAAGCTGCGGTTCAGTGATGAGGACCCTGCCCTGGTCCTTCATGCGGTAAGCGCCGTATATTTATACAGCTTGGGGAAATGGATACGGCTGGATGCCAGGGGCAACCATGACGGTGTTAACGCGCAGTTCTCAACCAATAAGGAGTTGCTCGCTTTCCCGGTGAGACCGGAACTTGGAGAAGAAGACGGCTTGATTATTTACGCCGAACCGGCGCATAATGTTGTTGAGGCCCTGAATAAGTCAAAAACAATATATGACCTCATACATAATCTGCCTGGTGAAGTATGACCAATTACTTCATTTTACGATCGAGGAGGAGAACGATATGCAAAAAAGTACAGCGGAATTGTTGGAGCAGGCCGGCAGGTCCATTCTTTTCACAGCAATACGGCCGGATATAGTGATGGAAAAAGGCCAGGGGATGTATCTCTGGGATACGGATGGCAAAAAGTACCTGGATTTCATCGGCGGCTGGGCTGTCAACTGCCTTGGCCACTGCCCAGACGTAATAGCTGACGCGTTGAGCAAACAGTCCTCGCTGCTTGTCAATGCCAGCCCAAGCTTCTATAACAGGCAAATGATCGAGTTTGCAAAACTTCTGACCGATATATCCTGTTTTGACAGGGTATTCTTCACCAGTACCGGAGCGGAGGCCAACGAAGGCGCCGTTAAGCTGGCCAGGAAGTACGGCTCAGGATCCCTGGGCGGCGCCTGGGAGATCATCACGACCATCAACAGCTTCCACGGACGCACCCTTGCAATGATGTCAGCCACGGGCAAGAAGCATTGGGAGGATCTGTTCAAGCCCAAACTGCCCGGTTTCGTGCATGTACCGTTCAATGACATCGACGCAGCGGAAGCCGCAGTAAATGAGAATACATGTGCTATCATGATCGAACCTGTTCAGGGCGAAGGCGGCGTGAACCTGGCAGATGAAAAATATATCGAGGGACTGCGCAGGTTGTGTGATGAAAAAGGTATTTTGCTGATCTTTGACGAAGTGCAGACAGGCATAGGCAGGACAGGCGAAATGTTTGCTTACCAGCATTACGGCATCGAGCCCGACATAATGACGCTGGCCAAGGGAATTGGCGGAGGCTTCCCGCTCTCTGCAATGCTGGCAAAGGAAAGGCTCAATATCTTCGATCCCGGCGACCAGGGCGGGACCTATACCGGTCAGCCGCTTGCAATGGCTGTCGGTATGGCTGTCGTAAGGGAAGTGCTGGAAAGAGATCTGCCCGGCAGAGCCGCTATCATGGGAGAGTACATAATCGAGCGGCTTAAGGGGATGTCGGAAAAATATCCGCTTAGAAATATAAGGGGAAAAGGCCTGCTTACAGCATTCGATCTGCCTGACCCGATCGGGGAAAAGATAGTGTCCGCATGCCTTGATGAAGGCCTGATCATCAATTCGCCCCGGCCATCGGCCATCCGGCTCATGCCTCCACTGATCGTAATGAAGCAACATGTCGACGAGATGATAGATATCCTGTCAAGGGTACTCGACAGGATTTACCCTGGTGACCGGCAGTCGTAATATGAATAAATGGACTCGGGTGTGCAACCTGGGTGTGCAAGCGAAAATGGACCTGGGTGTACGAACGAAACGGACCTGGGTGTACAAAATTTTGATTGTTGTGTGTTTTTCCATGCATTTTCCTTGTCCAGGCCACTGTGTAGGTTGCCATAATGCATAGAAATCCGGCATTATGTTGTCCGTTTTTGGACAAATTACATTATCCACACCTTTTGTAACACACAACACTTAAATTTTTGTACACCCAGGTCCATATTTCCCAACTATTTCCCCGTTTACCTCGCTTTTCTGCTTCCTTGCACCCTTGCTTACTTGCTTACTTGCTTACCTGATTCCTTGTATCCTTGCTTACTTGGTTTCCTGGTTCCCTGTCTATCCTATCACCACTTGCCCTTCTTCATATGGCCTTCCATTTCCGCCTTGGATCTCTGCTTGATCACTCTTGCTTCCTTGATTGCTGCCTTGAACAGCGCTACGCACGGTGGATCCAGATCGATTTCGATACCCTCCTGAGCCAGTGCTGAGATCCTCTCAGCAAGCCCGACGATCTCCATGTGGATGTCATTCGTCCTTTCAGATTTGTGGATCTTTTCAGCCTCTTCATCGCTGAGTCCGATAAACTTCTCCTTGGGCGCACCGCATTTCGGACAGGCATCAGGCGCCTCGTCTCCCGCATGTACAAACCCGCACACACTGCATCTCCAGAGTTTCTTCATCGACTATCACCCTTTCATAATTATTGGATATCAATTTGATATACAGCCCTTAATTAGACATCAGTCAGATATTTACCTCTTAATTGGACATC
>JAAZKL010000202.1 GCA_012799845.1 Clostridiaceae bacterium | reverse complement strand
GAGTTATGTCATACCTTTTGAATTCCGTTATGGCATCTGACAGGGATTCGATAAACCCTTTCCTGAGAGCAGTTCTCGAAAATACTTTCAATTCGCCGCCAAGCCTGTCCAGTATACGGAACAGCAGCATGCTTTTGCCTGCAGAATCGAGGTGCCGGCGGGTCACGCCTCCGACTTCGCTGAACACCCTGTATGCCAGTCTTCTGAAGCTCAGCACTTCCGCCCTGTATATCCCGGAAGCGCCAGTTATCCTGGCCAGGTTTTTTTCAGCCTGGAGCGAGAACTGTTCAGGAACGATCAGCAGCAGAGGTTTGGGGAGTCCCGTTTCCGTGCTGTCGGCCCCGCTTACTTTTTCCCTGATCTCATTGTAACAAAAGCTGGACTTTCCGCTCCCAGCCCTGCCGTAAACTATCCTGAGCCCCATATTCTCCTCCGTCGGAAAACCCCGGATCTCTGGCAATACCGGTCATTATACCGAGAAACCGGACAGCCATCACCAGCTTTCAGTATACCCGGCCGGTATCATGCACCGGCTTCTCATATGTTCGGCCTGTATCATGTCCGGATATTAACCAGTATCAAGCACCGGCATTCCGGATCTCAGTCTCCAAAATAATCGAGCCATTCAACAGCCTCGAAACCGTCCTCACGCAGGATGCTGTCACAGTGCCCCGTATGGTACTGAATATGCCGCATGAGCATAAGCACGATATCCATATTGGTGATTTTATCATACAGTACGGATTTCTCCGCAAACCACGCATCGTTCTTCTTGTCGAAGAAAGCATCACAAAGGGACCTGACCTCCCGCGCATATGCTTTCAGTTCTTCCTTCGTCAGACTGTCTTCCGGTTCACCATCCAGTTCCGGATAAAGTACCTTACCTATAAACGGCTCAGTAAAACGGTCATTGGCAAGTCTCATCCAGAAATTGACGCCGGTCAGCGCATGCAATATCTGCTGCCAGAAAATGAATCCTCCCCGCTTCTTATCCCACAAACTATCCGGACATTTGTCGATCATGTTTTCCAACATGTCAAAAGACATATTAAAATGTGTCCTTGCTGCATCTGCCAGGCTCCTTGCCATATCCGCACCCCAATTATATAAATTGTCCGGCCTCATATCCGGATCCGCTTCCGGTCCGATCATTCAGCCCTTTCATGCTCATAATGGGATATATCTCCCCATTTGACAGCCTTCCACCCGGTCCCGTCATGCTCGATTATGCTAAGGCTCGCCGGATGTATGAATGTTCCGCTCCAAAAATCCTTAAGTTCTTTCTTTTCAACGATCAGTGCGATGGTCTTCAAAGCGACCGCATGCGTCACAACCAGGATATTCCCCTTATCGTGCCTGTCTGCCAGCAATTCGAGCGCTGCACGAAACCTGTTAATGATATCATCGAAGCTCTCTCCCCCAACCGGTTCATAAAGCAGCGGGTACTCCCAAAAGTTTCTGTACTGCTCTGGATATTCTTTTTCCACATCACCGGCATTCCTGCCTTCCCATTCACCAAAGTTGATTTCTCTCAAACTGTCCAGCGGAACTATCGGAATGTTTCTGTTCCCGACAATGATCCGCGCTGTCTGCAACGCCCTTTCACTGGAACTGGAGTAGGCCGTTTCGAATTCCACATCCTCCAGCGTCTTTGACAGCAGCGCCGCTTGTTGCCTTCCCCTGTCTGTCAGTTCGGAGTTCTTTTGCCCCTGCATCCTTCTCTGCACATTCCAAACTGTTTCACCGTGCCTTGTAATATATAGTCGTACCATATCTGCCTCACTGTCCTGTCTGCTTCATATTCCTGTTTATTCCATGGTCTGTTTTGTTTCCTGGAATACTGGCGGTATTATACCACAACCAGCAGTCAATATATTTCGATTTTGTCGATTTTCAAAGCTGCCGGAGCGCCGACGGACTTCCCGGCATATTCCTCCAGCATACGCAGGGCTTCAGTGGAAACCTCCTGGTCCGATGGAAGCCGTGAAAACTTCTTTCCGTCATATTTGTAAACTGACCTTTCAGTCATGCTGCCGGAACCGGTAACATCAGTTATTATTATATCATTACTGTGCCCGGCGTTTATAGTGATATCATGCCCATAAGAAACATCCAGTCCTGTCGGCACGGTATTCACACTGATTACCTCCGAATCCTTCACCAGAAACTCTCGCAGGTTTATTACCGCCTCTTCTGCGTCCGGATTATCGGCATCCAGGCTTATAATATACAATCCGGAACGGTCCTCGGAATATTCCATGGCTATTATGTTATCCATATCCAGACCAGCAAAATCAAAGGGAAGTTCAGATACGACCTCAGTCGAGTCCCCTTTTATATCCGCCAGTTTAAGCTTATAACCCGGATACGCGGCACTGCTGTATTCGACAAAGAGTATCCTGCTTTCTCCGGCAAAACAGGCCTGCACGATACGGTCATCCGGGTGTCCGGCTTCATATACAGGAGCGTCAAAACTGAAGTCAGAATCCGGCTCTTCAGTCCTGACGCCTGAGATCTTCAGATGGGGAATCAGCGGCGCTTCGGAAAAATGCGGCGTAAAGTAATATATGATCCGTTTCCCGTCAGGAGAGATATCATAGAGTGTGCCGACCGCCCTTACAAACAGGCTTCTTCCTTCCCTTGCATCAAATGCCTGGCACATGTCAGTGGACGGATTCAGGTGGCTCACAGCCATAATGGTATTATCAGATGTCCAGTAAGCTCCCAGCAACTGGTCCAGGTTTTCGTCCAGCACAAGGTCGGCCGTCTTTCCGGAATCAATTTCATATACGCCGATTTTCGTTGCTGTCGTGTGATTGTTTTCAATACTGAAGGAATGCAAATAAGCCGCTGCAGTTTTATCCGGAGATAGACAGAGAAAACGCTTTGCCCCTGAAGCTTCGTCGATCTCCCTGACTGATCCGTTTTTTGCGTCATAGACGTACAGCCTGCCGTCCGAACTGAACACGGCCCCCCTGCATCCCTTGATATCACATAGCGGAAGGTCGGTCTGCCTGCCTGTCGCCTGTTCTTTACCTGACGTACCGGTACAAGCTGCAATCAGCACTACGAAAGCCGATACCAGCAGTATCAGCAGTGAATATCCGGGGTTCATAAGGCCACGCTTCATACTGTCATTCTGCCTCAAGCAGACTGTTGAAGTGTCTGTCGTCCGTTTCATACGGCCATGCTTTATATGGTCATGCATGATCTCATCCCGCCTCCCGGTTTATACAATAGCTGCTTCCATTGACACCGCTTACAATAACTGCCTCCATTGACGTCTTTTACACAATATTTGTTCCGCGATGCAAGCCTTCCAGTCGATACTTTATTTTACCGAATTAGCTGCCGGTTAACAACTACCATTCTTTTCCCACAGTAATCATATCTGCACCAGAAACGTGCATCGGAAATGTACACTGGAAATGTACTCCTGATGATTCCTTTGCAAAAAGCCCGTCCATTGGCTGGCGGGCTTATTTGGGTGATATGTGATATGTGATTTGTGATTTGTCATATTTTATATGTGGTACGTGATATATAAACTACAATACTATATCACACTTCGACACTATATTGAATTCTTCGAAGTACCTGTTTTCCTTCGGCACCCATTCCTCCATGAATCTTCGGTGCATGCCCGGGCCGTTCCTGTCAAGGATCCGGCGGCTTTGTTCTTCTGCATCCACCGTCAGGAAGATACTGAGATCATAATGATCTGACAGGGTCGGATGCATGCTGTAGGATCCCTCAACTATATTAAGTTTTTTAGGCGTGACATGCACGGTCTGTTCCATGGCTTTCATGGAGCAACTGTAAACTTGGTATTCAAATTCACCGCCGCTTTCGATCCCCCGGCTGACCTCTTTTTTGAACCTGACATAGTCCACATTGCCGCCAGCCTCGCTCAAGCGTTCTTCTGTCCTCAGTTCCGGCGGAAGGAAGAAGTGGTCCATATGGAATACATTGCAGTTGTATATCTCATCCAATAGCGCTGCCAGCGTACTTTTGCCGGCACAGCAGTTGCCTTCGACAGCGACCGTTATATAATCCCTGTGATGCCAGCCTGAATCCGCACGTTTCAGCAATTCGTCGATACGGCAGAAAACTTCGAAGTATCTGCGGCAATTATTTTTCACTACCCTGTATGCAGGATGGTATGTTTCCCGGTATATCTCGCTGTGGCTTACAGGAGGATAACCCTGCGCACGGTACTCACAGATATACTCATCCAGTTCGCCCCTGCTGAACGGCAATTTGCCTCTCTCACAACAGTCCTTCAGCATTTCGAGCTTATTCTCGAAGCTATCGGCATCACCTTTATGGGCATTGGCAGTGTAGACAAAGAAACCGTTTACAGTTTCCAGGCTGACAGGATATCGGCCCAGTTTCTGAAGATGGATCCTGCAGAGCCCGTTGCCTATATCCTCAAAAACCAGCCCGGTATCGCCATCGCCGACGTTGCCATATGCATCCGGCCCGCCCTTCAGGCCGGATATGGACACATACTCATCCCGCAGGCGCGCCAGGCTCATTCCCCCGTCACTGACCAGGTGGCCTCCTGCAAATTCATTTTGATAGATCAGCTTGACCATGTCCTGTATCTGCATACAGGGATATCTTCTGTTGTGTTCGACCAGGATCTTCTCAAGTCCGGCAGTATCATTCATTTCTTAACAGATTACCTCGTTTCAGAGCTATGATCAAAACCGGGATAACGACTATCTGGAGAATTATTCCCGGGATTGCTGTCAATACGGCGCCTGAAGCAAATATCTGCCAGGTGAACGGCTTATCTGTAAAACCATAAAGTATCAGGCTTACTATTCCCCACACGATCCTGCCACATATCATTGAAGCGATCAGCGATACATATACGAATGTGTTTTTCTTCGGCAGCAGCTTGTAAAAAAGTCCCGTACAAAGCCCGTAGACCGCCAGTTCAAATGTCATGGCAACTGCGGTCGGAAACAAAGGCGGCATCCCGAAAAGCCGGTTGCGCAGCAGCGGTGTTATGAGACCTACAGCCAGACCATATGGCCAGCCACACACAAAGCCGCAGATCAAAACCGGTATATGCATCGGCAGGAGCATCGAACCAATGCTGGGTATCTGCATAGTAAGGAACGGGAGCACAAGCCCCAACGCAAGAAACAATCCTGAAAGTACAAGTTTTCTGACAGAAGATGATCTCACACTAATTTCCTCCCTTATCAAAATAACATTAATCAAAAAAACTGCAAAGCTGCCGAAAGCTGCACAAAAAAACCACGCAGCTTCTGTTCCATTAAGAGGCCTTCTTCATGAAAGCAGATACCTTCGTGGCATCGTTCAGTCATTTTGTATACTTTGCATGTTGTGCTCCGTACGCACGCTAAATATGTATGTTGTGCTACGTACGCACGCTAAATACGTATGTTGTGCTACGTACGCACGCTAAATACGTATG
>JAAZKL010000201.1 GCA_012799845.1 Clostridiaceae bacterium | reverse complement strand
GATACAGGCTCATCACGGATGGATCCAGGATGCACATGGACTGGACGAGGCTCAACACATACGGGCTCATGCATGCCAGGGGCATTTATGAAAACTGGAGGAAAACGGATCCGTCGAAACGGGTCGTGAACCTGACACGCTCTTCATATATTTCCGGGCAAAGGTATGGCGTCGTCTGCTGGTCGGGCGACATCAGCGCAAAATGGTCCGTGCTCAGGAATCAGATCACCGAAGGGATCAAGTTCTGCCTGAGCGGGATGCCGTTCTGGACCCTGGATATCGGGGGGTTCTTTACCGTAAAGGACAAATGGGAGAACAGGGGGTGCGGCTGCAGCGGAAATCCGCAGAAGCTGTGGTTCTGGGACGGCGACTACAATGACGGCGTTGATGATCCGGGATACAAGGAGCTTTACGTAAGATGGCTCCAGTACGCGGCTTTCCTGCCGATGTTCCGCTCGCACGGGACCGACACCCCGAGAGAGCCCTGGCATTTCGGGAGCCCCGGCGATATTTTCTATGATACCATCCTGAGATTCATACGCCTCCGGTACCGGCTGCTGCCGTATATATATTCCGTTGCCGCCGATGTATATTTCAGCAATGCAACGATGCTTCGCAGCCTGATGTTTGATTTTGCAGCGGATAAGAATGTCAGGGGCATCAGTGACAGCTTCATGTTCGGCAAAGCATTCCTGGTCAGTCCGGTCACGGAGCCGATGTATTACGACGCAGGAGGAGCGGAACTGCGCGGAATTGAGAAGACGAAAAAGGTATACTTGCCGAAAGGGGCTGCCTGGTACGATTTCTGGACGAACTCGGTCCATGCCGGCGGGCAGGAGATCGTATGCGATGTGCCTCTCGACAGGATGCCGCTTTTTGTCAGGGCAGGCTCGATAGTTCCTGTGTCGGACCCGATACAATATGCGGACGAGAGAAAAGGCGAGGTTTCCGGGATACTGGTATATGCCGGGGGGGACGGGGAATTTACTTTATACAACGACGATGGTGATAATTACTCATACGAGAACGGCAACTACTCCGCCATACCCATGGCATACAGGGAAAACAGCAGGGAACTGACCTTAGGGGCAGCTCGGGGCAGTTATCCGTACCAGGAGAGCTTTGATATAACGCTGATAGAGGACGGGCAGGCCGCAAAAACCGTCAGCGTCAGCTACAACGGTGGGGAGATGACTTTCCGGTTATAGAGCATTGGTATGGGTACCTGGCACATATAAATGACGTATCAGGTTCCACACTTAAATGAGTAAGTCAGGTACAGTACTTAATGAGAAGTGTACCAGGCACCCACTTAACAATGAGTGTGTCATGCACCACACTTAGCAGGGAGTGTGCCAGGAACAGCACTTAGCAGGGAATGTGCCAGGCACAGCACTAAACAGCAAGTGCACCAGGTACAGCATTTAACGGGGAGTGAGTCATGTACCGCACTAAATAAGAAGTGGGGCACGCGCTGAACTTGATATTTGCAGGCCAGGCGACGTACTTTCTATAGAATGCCAAAGTGACAGAACGTCTGCTGCAATATTGGTAAAACGTTTGACTTAATAGTTTATAAAATTATATAATAAAGTTGGTACAACGAACTAATAAAGCCGGTACAATGATCAAAGGAGTGTTTGCGATGACAAAGAAAAAGCAAGGATTCAACCCCTACCTTCCTTCCTGGGAGTATATCCCCGATGCAGAACCTTATGTTTTTGACGGCAGGGTCTATATTTACGGATCCCATGACCGATTCAACGGGTATGTTTACTGCATGAACGATTATGTGTGCTGGTCAGCGCCTGTTGACGACCTTACCGACTGGCGCTATGAAGGCGTTATCTACAGGAAGACCGACGATCCGCTGAACCCGGACGGGAGCATGTGCCTCTATGCGCCTGATGTCACGGTCGGTCCGGACGGGCGGTATTATTTATTTTATGTGCTTGATAAGGTTTCGATCGTGTCCGTGGCTGTCTGCGACAAGCCCGCGGGCAAGTACGAGTTCTACGGCTATGTGCGTTATCCTGACGGAACCAGGCTGGGCGAAAGGGAAGGCGATCAGCCCCAGTTCGATCCGGGTTTGCTGACGGAAGGAGACAGGACTTACCTCTATACGGGATTCTGCCCAAGAGGCGACAAATCAAGAAAAGGTCCGATGGTCACGGTACTTGGCCCGGACATGCTCACAATCGTTGAAGAACCCGTATTCATCGCTCCCAGCGAGCCATACAGCAAAGGAAGCGGATATGAGGGCCACGAGTTCTTCGAAGCCCCGTCGATAAGGAAGAGGGGAGACACGTATTATTTTATATACTCATCGGTCGTTTTCCACGAACTGTGCTATGCCACGAGCAAATATCCCAATAAGGACTTTGTCTTCCGCGGGGTGATCGTGAGCAATAACGACCTGCATATCGATACCTATAAGCCGGCAAACAAGCCCATGTTCTACGGCGGCAACAACCACGGCAGCATGGTTGAGATAAACGGGCAATGGTACATTTTCTATCATAGGCATACCAACGGCACCAATTTCAGCAGGCAGGCCTGCCTGGAGCCCATAACGGTCCTTGAGGACGGTACGATACTCCAGGCCGAAATGACATCCTGCGGACCCAATGGAGGACCTCTTGAGGGACGCGGGGAATATCCGACATATATCGCATGTAACCTCTTCTGCAGTGAAGGATCCCTTTATACCGACTGGACCGCATCGTGGATGAACAACCAGTTCCCGAAAATCACCCAGGACGGTAAGGACGGAGACGAAGAGATCGGCTACATAGCTAATATGAAGGATTCGGCAACTGCTGGATTCAAGTATTTCGACTGTAAGGGAGTAAAGAGGATAAAAATCAAAACGAGAGGGTACGCAAGGGGAGCCTTTGAGGTAAGGACGAAATGGGACGGGCCGGTACTCGGCAGGATCCCGATCGAGTTCTCGAACATTTGGAAGGAATACTCTGCGGACATCGAGATCCCGGACGGCGTACACTCCCTGTATTTCACATATACAGGCCAGGGAAGCGCACATTTCGGCTCGTTCACGCTTGAGTAAAAAGTTCCGGGCACGTTGGCCGGGCGGTCGTTTTTACTGAGTTAAAAGGCAAGCCACTTAGGAACTTTGATAAAGACCAGGTACCAGGTACGACACTCAGACACTTATATGAAAGAGAGCATACTGAATAAGTGTTTGAGTATCGTGCCTGGCACCTTTGTTCAGCACTTCTGTGTTCACCATTTCTGGCTTTTGCTTATATATTAAGCATCCCTGGCTTTTACTTTCTTGCTTTGCTTAAGTATCCATGTGATACGTCTGATACCGTTATCCTGGCACCGCTTACTTTATTTCCTCGTCGAAAACTACTGCGACTTTGCCGCATTTGCCTTCAGCCATCAGGCGGTAGGCTTCCGCCGCATTGTCGAGAGTGAAGCGGTGTGTCACAAGGTCTTCGGGATGGATGCCCCACCGCACCAGCCTCTCGGTGAGTTCTTCCATTTTCCAGATACTGGTTACCCAGGACCCGTAAATAGTCTTCTGATCGTGGATGATATCCGGGCTGGGATTGAATTCACAGGTCCCGCCTTCGCCCACGAATGCGATGCGACCCCATTTCCTTGTTGCGCGGATCGCAAGCTGTCTGCCGGATGTGTGGCCTGAACAGTCGATGGCGCGTTCCACTCCGTGGCCGCCTGTCAGGCTGAGGATCTTATCAAGTGTGTCCGGTCCGCTGACGAAAACGCGATCTGCCAGCTTCTTTTCCAGTGTGAGTTCGCAGCGTTCCTGTACGACATCCACACCAATGAGTTTCTGCGCGCCCATTGCTTTTGCAAGCATCAGGGTCGCAAGTCCGACCGGTCCAAGACCTACGACGAGGACTGCATCGTTGCCGGAAATGCCGATCTTTTCGAGGCCTTCATAAACAGTGCCGAAGCCGCAGGCGATCTGGGCTCCGTCTGTATAGGTCAGCTGTGGCGGCAGCGGAACAAGATCCTTCTCATCCGCCAGTATATACGGTGCCATACCGCCGTCCCTCTGCCAGCCGTAAGCTGCGCGCAGAGGACTCGTACAGCTTATCATGTATCCCATGCGGCAGTCGATGCACAGACCGCACCCGGAAATGTGGTACACGATGACCCTGTCCCCTTCCCTGAACCTTCTCATGCCGGGCCCGCATTTCACGATCTGTCCTGCCGGTTCGTGCCCGGCGATCTTGTCCTGGTAGCCTTCAGGACCTTTCCCCAGGTGCTCATGGTAGATGGCCCGGATATCGCTTCCGCATATGGTCGATGCCTTCGTGCGGATCAGTACTTGTCCGTGCCCCGGCTCCGGGATCTCCACATCCCTGACCACCACTGTGCTGTTGCCCGGTAAATAGGCAGCTTTCATCAAATCCCCCATAATTACCCTCCTTTATATTACACCGCCGAGTATTGTATATTTCGATAGAAAATACGGATATCATTGCACACGGATACCGACAAGTATATACTGCGTGCCTGTTGTGAGCGTGCCGCCTGATCACAATACCAGGTTCTGATGCAAGCGTGCTTCTCAATCATTATGCAATACGCCAGTTGTAAGCGCGTTATCCGGTCACAACGCCTTTCCCCTCTATGACCCCGTTGACATCCCAAAGGGCAGTCCAGTCTTTCGCGCCTTCCCACAAAAAGACATGTCCCTTTATCAGACGGCAGTTGCGGTCGATTTTTTCGATCCCGTGCATTTCCTCTTCGGTAAGAGGTTGTGTGACAGTGCATGCCAGGTTGCTGAGCAGATGGCTTCTTGTAGTGGAGAACGGGATCGGGATCTGCCCCCTCTGCACCGCCCACTTGATGCAGACGACCGCGGGGTGGACGCCGATGCGTTCCGCGATCCTGATGATTACCGGATCCTCCGTGTCTGACGTATCTTCGGGCGTTCTGTCGCGGTCGGGCCGTTTCGGCGAGCCGACAGGGCAATAGCCTACCGGTACTATGTCATGCTCCAAACAGTATTGGAAGAGTTCCGGCTGCTGAAAATGCGGGTGCAGTTCCATCTGGTTGACGGCGGGCTTTATCCTTGCATCCCGCAGGAGCAGTTCCAGCTTGGGGATGGTCATGTTCGACGTGCCGATATGCCTGACCAGTCCGGCGTCAACCAGCCGCTCCATCTGTCGCCAGACCTTCATATAGTTTTCGTGGATATACGGCTTCGCATGGGGATCCCTGGAGTCGGCTCCGACACCCGGAGCGTGGTAATTCGGGAAAGGCCAGTGGACCAGGTAAAGATCCAGGTATTCCAGTTTGAGATCCTTCAGCGACCTGGCGCAGGAAATGAGTACATCCCCGTCACCGTGCATATCGTTCCAGAGCTTGGACGTGATGAACAGTTCTTCTCTTTTTACGAGGCCGCTTTCAAGGACCTCGCGCAGGGATCTGCCGATCAGGTGCTCGTTGCCGTACACGGATGCGCAGTCGATGTGGCGGTAACCAAGTGAGATAGCTTCCTTTACAGCAGCCGCGATGTCTTCGCCGCTGTACCTGTCAGATCCGAAGGTACCAAGGCCGATCCCCGGCATTTTTGCGCCGGTATAAAGGACTTTATACGGGACCAGGTCCGGATCGATGCCGTCATCTGCGATTTTGAAATGTTCTTTGGTAGTTGAGGGATGCTTAATGTCCATAAGAAAACCTTTCCGACCCTTGGCAGGTCTGTTTCCGATTAAAGTTAAACGATTAACTTTTTATTTAGAATTCGAATTAAACGATTTATTTTTAGGATATCATCACTTCTTCCCACTGTCAATGAACGGGAAATGCGTTTTATCTGACGGAATGCCCTTCGTGCAGTTCTGTTTTCAGCCTGTAAACCGCAGGATGGTTGGTCTTGTCTCCGTTAAGACGCCTGAGGAGGAGTTCCGCGGCGCATTCTCCGATCTGCCTGATCGGCTGTACAACGATGGTGAGGTTCGGCTTGACAACAGTCGCAAGGTGCTGGTTGTCAAAACCTATAAAAGAGAGTTCGTCCGGTATCCTTATGTTCATTTCGTTTATTGCCATCACAGCTCCAAGAGTCATTTCATAGTTCGTCACAAATACGGCGTCGACCCTGCCGCTTTCCTTTATAAAGCTCTTCATCATGTCGTAGCCGCTCTGGATCCCGTAATCGCCGTATTTGATGTTTTTTTCGTCCACCTGCATCCCATAGTCTTCATGGACTCTCAGATATCCCTTCAGGCGCTCCTGGGCTGTATAGATGTCCTGTGGCCCGCAAATGATGCCGATTTCCCTGTGCCCTCTCGTAATCAGGTGCTCCACAGCATTATAGGATGCGTTCATGTTGTCGGCCAGTACGACGTCACATTCCCTGTTCTTCATCGGCCTGTCGATCGATATGATGGGGACGTCCTTTTCCAAGGCGTTCCGGACTTTTTCCTCCGATAGGCCGAGGGGCATGATGATGATGCCGTCGGCAAACCTGTTCATTAGAAAATCGAACTTGGCGTTTTCAAGTTTTGCGCTTCCGTTGTAATCGCAAATGATCGTGCTGTAGCCGTGCTCCTGCAGTACGCGCTCTATATGGGAAACGATGCTTGTGGCGAATATGTTTTCCAGGCTCGGTATCAGCACCCCGACCGTCATGGTCCTGTTTGTTTTGAGACCTCTTGCAAGGGAGTTCACGCTGAAGTTCAGCGATTTGATCGCACTCTCGATTTTTATCCTGTTTTGCTCTTTTACGCTGAACCCGTTGAGATATTTTGATACCGTAGCTGTCGATAATCCTGATAATCTTGCGACATCCTTGATCGTGGGAGCGATTTGAAACATCTCCAATCTCGATAAGATACATTTATAATTCTAGCAAATGTGGGGTCGTTGTCAATGCCGGCCCTCGCGGCTTGTTTTTGCATGTGGCAGGATCTATAATTAATATAACAGGTAATATAACAGGACGAGAGGAATCCCGCCCCGTTATTGACACAACCAGGTTACAGGGGGGAGGACAATTGCCGGATACGTACGATATTCGATCTGATGATCGAAGCGATGTACGAATCGACGTACAAAACGAAGAAAAGCACAAAAAACAACCTGAAGTACAAAACGAAGTAATGAAAGCATTCATTAGGCTGGTTCCTTATCTGTCTGTTTTATTTGACAACGAAGCTTCTTTTGCCCTGACCGACACCGAAAAGTATATCATGAACGAGTGCTGTCCGACACTTAAACTGATAGCAGAGCCGGGAGATCCCATCCCCGAGGGGGGCGCCGCATATCAGGCCATCCATACGGGCAGCATCGTGATAAGCAATGTGTCGAAAGAGGTGTATGGCGCACCGTTCAGATCGTATGCTGTCCCGATCAGGGAAGGCGATACCGTGGTCGGATGCATTTTGCTTGGGAAGAGTCTGCAGAAGAGCTATGAATTGCAGAATGCGTATAAGAACCAATATTCTGTCCAGGAGCAGATATCGCGTGCGATCGGGGTTTTGTCCGGAGAACTGCAGAATGTGGCGGAGATGAACGGAGATATCCTTCAGAATGTCGCCGAAGCTGATGAGAACACAAAGGTCACTGACGAGATCCTCAATATGGTGAAACGCATATCATCGAAGACAAGACTGCTCGGATTGAACGCGACGATCGAGGCTGCCCGGGCGGGCGAGGCCGGAAAAGGGTTTTTCGTCGTCGCCCAGGAGGTTGGCAAGCTGTCAGGAATGACGAATGATTTCCTGAAGAAGATCGAGCAGGCCCTGCACCAGATCAACAAATCGGTGGAGGAGATCTCCGACAAGATAACGAAAGCTGCGCAGGTCTACCAGACCCAGGCGG
>JAAZKL010000200.1 GCA_012799845.1 Clostridiaceae bacterium | reverse complement strand
GTCTTTCTCCATTTTGAACATCATCGTTTCGCTTCCCGCCATCATCAACACTCCCCTGCCATCATGCAATGCCCGGCACGTGCCCGGCTCCTGCAAAACACACGTTTGACGTGAATACTATTATATTATATCATACGGGAACTATATGCAAGCTGTCTGCAGGCAAAACATCAGATTTCACCAAGAATGCAGTCATTTTCAGTTTCCAGCAGTTTAGTCGGAAGAATATTTCCCACAATGCCGGCATCACCTTTCGACAGCACCCGTATGTAGTTTGGTGTAAGGCCTTCATACCAGCCTTTCCTGTCCCTGTCCTCCTGCTCGTACAGCACGGGCATCACCCGGCCGACGAACCGCCTGTTGAATTCCAACTGGCACCTGTTCGACAGTTCAATGACCCTTGCGCTTCTCTCTTCCTTAACGCTGCCGTCCACCTGGCCGCTGCGCCGGGCAGCAGGGGTCCCTTTCCTGGGAGAATACTTGAATACGTGCATCTTTGCGAAGCGCATCCTCCAGAGGAAGCTGTAAGTCGTTTCAAACTCCTCGTCCGTCTCTCCCGGAAAGCCTACCATAACATCCGTCGTAACAGCAACATCCGGTATCTTATCCCTCAGGAGTTCAACTGCTTTCGCATACTCCTCCGTGGTATATTTCCTGTTCATCCTCGCCAGCATCTCGTCGCAGCCGCTCTGCAGCGATATGTGGTAGTGCGGGCAGAGCTTCTCGAGCCTTGCTGCCTCTGCAACGAACTCTTCGGTGATCATCGTCGGCTCCAGGGATCCCAGCCTGATCCTCTCGATCCCGTCCACCTCATGGACCATCCTGATAAGGTCCGGCAGCCTGATCTGTCCCAGGTCCCTGCCGTATGAAGCCACATGGATGCCCGTCAGCACCACTTCCCTGAACCCCGCCTCAACAAGCCTGTGTACTTCGGCAAGGACGTCTTCGTGCGGCCTGCTGCGTATAGGGCCTCTTGCATAGGGTATGATGCAGTACGAGCAAAACTGGCTGCACCCGTCCTGCACTTTCATGACCGCGCGGGTGCGGCCCTTGTATTTTTCTATCCTGAGGTCCTCGAAGGCGCGCTTTTTCATTATGTCCTCCACCGCAGTTATCCTGCCTTTCCCCTTGAGGAACTCCTCAACATATACTGGCAGCATGTGCCGGTCGGCGGTACCTGCGATTATGTCGACCTCGCTCATGCTCTCCACTTCTTCCCTCGCTGTCTGCGGATAGCAGCCGACAGCAACCACGACCGCATCCTTGTTTTTCTGCTTTGCCCTTCGTATCGCCTGGCGCGATTTTCTAGAGCTGAGACCTGTGACAGTGCATGTGTTGATTACATAGACATCCGCGGCCTCTTCAAAATCGACCAGCGTATAGCCCGCGTTCTCAAAGGCCTCGGCCATTGCTTCCGTATCATATTGATTTACCTTGCATCCAAGGGTATAAAAAGCAGCCTTTTTCACGATTCCTCCGTATAGTTTATATGGCTTTAATTTCGTGCAGCATGGTTTGATTTCACATTTTTAATCTTCCTGTAATTGACTTGTTGCCAAATACAGGATATTATTTATATAACCATGTATACATAGTATATACCAACCAGCAAAGGAGGCGGCACAATGAAATCATTCAATATTATGCTGAAAACGATCAACGATGTCAAAGATTTTGTGAATATAGCGAATAAATACGATTTTGATATCGACCTTACATCAGGACGATATGTTGTCGATGCAAAGTCGATAATGGGCATATTCAGCCTCGACTTCAACAAGCCGATCAGGGTGGATGTGCACACTGACGACTGCAGCGACTTCTGCAGCGAGATCAGGCCGTTCCTGGTCTGATATGCAGGGTCACGGTCTGAACAGGACCATGTTCCGATACAGGGAACCATGTTCTGATGCAGGGGCACTGCCTGATGCAATAAGCAATGTTCTGACGCAGGAAATCGCTGCCTGACGTACTGAAGCATATTCGGGTGCATACAATGTGAAGCGCGAGATCCGAACCTGATACACGAAACCCGGTCATTTGAGCAAGCCGGGTTTTTTCATGTCAGTAAATAACCGCATAGAGTGCATTATGCCGCAATACATCATTCGCTTACGGTGCATCTTCTGCCGGTACATCTCCTTAAGATGCATTCCACTAAGCATATCTCCGCTAAGTGCATCTTCTGCCGGTACATCTGCCGGTTGGTCTCCTCCGGTACATCTGCCGGTTGGTCTCCTCCGGTACATCTCCTTAAGGTGACTTCCCGCTGAGCGCATCTTTGTTAATTGCATCTTCCGCAGATTCCTCTGTCGGCTGACCTCCTGCCATTATATCTTCCATTGTCTCCTCACTGTATACCTCAATACCGTTCCTGATAAGCAGTTCAGCGGTCACACCGTTCCCGGGCACCGTTTTTCCGCTGAAAGTGCCGTCATAGATCTGCCCGGTTCCGCAGGACGGACTTCTGGCCTTCAAAATCGCCTTTTTCACACCGCAGACCTTTGCGATCTTCAGTGTTTCCTCTGCACCCTTAATGAATTTTTCCGTCATATCCGCCCCGTTCCTGCTAATGACGACGCACCTGCCGTCCAGCACATCTCCGCCGTCACTGCCCGCTATCTCGCAGGGGTCCCTGGGTGTCGGGCATCCGGCCAGCTGTTCGGGGCAGACTGGGATCGCTTTCCCTTCACCGGCAAGCTTCAACAGTTTTTCGTTGCAGGAACATCCGCCGTCGTAGCGGGTTTTTATGCCTAACAGGCAGGCGCTTACGATATACATCCGATCCTCCCTTTACCAATGATACGCTCACTGCGGATCCTCATCCCGTTATATACGATACCCTCTTTGCACGCGCTCCGGTCCATACACATGATGCTTCTCATGCACATACTCAGCCCTTCACACGCGATGTCCTCTTTGCACGTGCTCCGGCTTTTACACGTGTTGCTCCGCCTGCGCGTGCTCTGCTCTTTACACCTGATGCTTTCCCTTCGCGTGTGCCGCCCTTTGCACGTGTTCCGTCCTTTGCGCGCGAACCTCCCTTTGCCTGTGTTCCTTCCTTCAGGTGCTCTTCGATGACGAAGTCGATCTGCCTGGCTTCCACGTCGGCCCTCGCCAGCAGCACGCGGACAGGATCACCGATCCTGTAGCGTTTGCCGGTCCGCTCACCCATGAGCATGTAATGCCTGTCATCATATATATAGTAATCATCGTGCATGTCGCTGACCCTGACAAGGCCTTCTATAGTATTATCAAGCCCGACGAACATGCCGAAGGAGGTCACATTGGATATGATACCGTCGAATACCTCTCCCACCCTTTGTTTCATGTACTCGACCTTCTTCAGTTCCTCGGTCTCCCTCTCAGCTTCATCCGAAGCCCGCTCCCGCTCGGAGCATTTTCTTGCGACTTCCGGGAGCCTTTCGGACAGCTCACGCTCACGCTCTTCGTTAAGGCTTCCTTTGAGCTGTTCCTT
>JAAZKL010000025.1 GCA_012799845.1 Clostridiaceae bacterium | reverse complement strand
ACCTGCTACTATCCGGTCGGTGATTATCGTATGCTCCGCATTCCTTAGTATGTGCTCACCGCCCTCGATCCTGATTATGCTCGTCCCCGCGCCTGTCACACGGACTCCGGTTGCCTGCAGATAGTTTTGCAGATCAAGTATCTCGGGTTCTTTCGCAGCGTTTCTGATAATCGTCTCGCCATCGGCAAAGACCGATGCAAGCATAATGTTTTCCGTTGCGCCTACGCTGGGATAATCAAGCTGTATATCGCATCCCTTCAGTTTATCTGCCTCACAGTGTATAAAGCCGCGCTGCGCGTCATTTATCTTTGCGCCCATGCTTTTGAGCGCTTTCAGATGAAGATCTATCGGTCTCGGGCCTATTTCGCACCCACCCGGATGCGTAACTTTTCAGGCACATATAGACTTTTTGGCCTTCATCTAATTTTATCATTCACACGGTCAGGTATCAACGTCACAGTTATTGCCTCCGCAATTATTACTGCAGTAGTTGTTGCCATGGTGCTGTTGCTGTGGTGTTATGTTGCCGCAGCTGTTATTGAGGTGTTATGTTTACGCAGTTGTTGTTTTCTCTGTTGTTGCAGCAGCCGTTATTGCTTCCTAAATACCGGCAATAATCACGCTTCCGTACTTTTCAGCAATATTCCTGGTCTCATCGCCAGAACCGGTTTTTATAACAACGCCTGCGGTCCCCCTGTATATTTTTAGTGCCCTTTCCAAAGCCGCAGCATTGCTGGTTTCGATAATAAATGGATCCTTCACATACCATTGAAGCCGATCCACCACTATTGCAAGCAAACCGGCGTCACCCTGAACGCTGTCCACATCCACAAGGATGGCGTCATACCCTTCCGCAGCGATATCAAGGGCAGTGTCTTCTGTCCATGAAAAATCGTTGTTTTTCAATGCTTCTGACACCGTTTGGTCTTTTGCCGCATCAAGCCTGTATATATTGGCTTTATTCAGACTCCTGACATCGATGGATTTCACATCGGAAGTAATAAATCCCCTCAATCTCTCGCAGACCGGCACTGGTTCCATGTCGGCCAGCTTCTCTTTGAGTTTGCTGATGAATTCAGGGGTCGTTCCGCAGCAGCCGCCAATGAGCCTTGCTCCGTAATTTGCGAACTCGGCCGAGAGTTCAGCAAATCGTTCAGGTGATTCATGGTACGTAACGACATTGCCGGATACCGACGGCAAACCTGCGTTGGGTTTCACGCTCAGATATCCGCCGCCTGCCTTGAACATGCTCTCAATGATGCCTTCCATATGTTCGGGCCCAAAAGAACAGTTGGCGCCGACCATATCAGCCCCCATCGATTTAAGAACTGAGACTGCTGTGAACGGGTCGGTTCCCATAAGCGTCCGCCCGCTGTTTTCGAATGCAAGAGAACAGATCACAGGCAGGTCTGTGACATCCCGGGCTGCAATATATGCTGCCCTCAGTTCTGCCAGATCCGTAAACGTTTCGAAATTGATGATATCTGCGCCGCCTTCGACCAGCGCTTCTACCTGCTCACGGTAAATCTCGCAGGCATTTTCGAATGTGAGCTCTCCCAGGGGTTCGAACAGTGACCCGGCGGGACCTATGGAAGCGCTCACGAAAGCCCTGTTGCCCGCGACTTCTTTTGCAAGCCTGGCTCCCCAATAATTGATATCGCAGGTTTTATCGCCGAGTCCGAATTTTTCCAGGTGGATCCGGTTGCCCGGGAAAGTGTTGGTTTGCAGCACATCCGAACCAGCCTCAAGATATGCCCTGTGGACCCCACGCACCGCATCCTGATTGGTCAGGTTCCAGAATTCACCGCACTCCCCGCCCTTAAGCCCCATTCTCTGCAGAAGATATCCTTTCGATCCGTCATGTATCAGAATCCTTTTTTCGATCTCTCTTAAGAAACCCATCTCACTGCCTCCGGAAATCCATCGATTTGTATTGCATTCTCATATATTATGGTAGACATTATACTATTATCTTCAATTATCTTCAACTATATTTAATCAATTTCTATAATATTTTACGATTGTCCGGCAATTTGTGTACCTTTCGTATAATGTCCATGTTCCGAAGAGCTATTGATGGATTTTGCAGGACTGTCCCCCACATGGCAGAGACCTGTAGCTGTGTTTCTGAAGGACTGTCCCCTACATACTGGAGAACTGTTCGATGAGTTTTATTACGACAGGTCCAAGAAGAACGACAAACAAAGTGGGAAATATGAACACGACCATTGGTATCAGCATCTTGACAGGCACCTTCATTGCGCGTTCCTGGGCGCGCTGTTTCCTTTTGAGCCTGATTTGCTCCGACTGGATCCTGAGTACCTGCGCGATTCCCACGCCGAACTGGTCAGCCTGGATAATGGCGCCGATAAAAGTGGTAAAGTCCTGTATATCCAGTCGCTTTGCCATTTCTCTCAATGCGTCTCTTTTATTCCTTCCAACTTTAATTTCCTGCAGGACCCTGTCAAACTCAAATGCAAGAGGCCCGGGCTTTTTTTCCACCACCTTGATCAGTGCTCCGTCAAATCCCAGCCCGGCTTCGACTATTACCGTGATCAGGTCGATAACGTCCGGTAATGTATTCAAAATCTTTTTCTGCCTTGCTGTGAGTATCTTTCCCAGTATGAAACCTGGCAGGACAAATCCCATGGCCGCTTCGGCGACCAGGAACAGCAGCATCGAACCCGCGGAGATGCCTGTATTTCTTAATGCAATATATGTGAGCATCGGAATGCCGATAACCAAAACCGCCTGTATGTTGACCCAGTCCTTGACTGCCAGGTTTCCGTGGTTTCCGGCTTTGTTGATCTTGTTCTCGAGTGACGAGACCATTTCCCTGGGAGTTATCCGCATCATGGCTTTACTGAGATAATCAAGCATTGGCCTGATCACTCTTGATATCAGCGGCTGGTCCAGTTCGGTATCTTCATTTTTCGCCCTGGAATTGCTTATGCTCTGCAGCCTTGAAGATATTACCAGTTCATCCCTGCCGATAATAGACATAACAGAATATGCAAGAGTAAAGCAACTGGCGAAAGTCAGCAAAAAAATCAACGCAGGCAAATATTCCACCCCCCTATATCTCTACCCTGACTATCCTGCGTATAAGTATTATGCCCGTCAACTCCATTACTCCCGCAAATCCGAGCATCAACAGACCCAGCGGCTTTGTAAAAAGCAGACTCATCTGCCCCGTATTTATCAGATAAATGATCAGGCACAGTACTACGGGAAGCAGCGAAATCACCATGCCCGATATCCGCCCCTGGGCGGTTATGGCTTTGAGTTCACCCTTGATCCTGACCCGGTCCCTGATGGTTTCTGTTATCTTATCCAGCACTTCGGCCAAGTTGCCTCCCACCTGCCTCTGGATCATAACTGCGGTAATGGCAAGATCCAGATCTTCGCTCTTGACCCTGGCAGCCAGGTTCTCCAGGGCTTTTTCTGTATTGAGGCCAAGGCTCACCTCTTTTTTGAATACTGCAAACTCTTCTGCAATAGGCCCGGTCATTTCCTCTGCAACGATGTCGACAGCCTGGAGAAAACTGTAGCCTGCTTTAAGCGAATTCGACATCATGGTGATCGCATCGCCGAGTTGTTCATTCAACAGCTTCATTCTCTTCCTTATTCTGCTTTTCAGAAAAAATGAAGGCAGCAACCATCCGGCGGTCCCGCATAATATAGCCAAAGGCCAGGATTTAATGCTTTTTATCATTACAGCAAGCAGGAAGAAAATAGAAAATAGTATGATTTCAAAAATCAAAAATTCTTCCGCCTTCAATAGAACATGCGCTCTTGTCAGATCTGCCTGGATTCTTTTCTTGTATCCGTCCAGGAATCTTATTTTCCCGATTCCTTTAGATAGGATATCCCGCAAAAATGAAGAACTGTCCCTCCTTCTTTTCCTTTTCTCTTCGTGGCTCTCCTCAAGGGTTGTGTATCGTCTTAGCCTGGACATGTAATCATTCCTTCCGGCTAATGACATTATTAATTGATAATAGAGGAGCGCAGCCGATGTGAAGCTTAACAGGAATATCAGGATCTTCAAGAGAATTCCTCCTTTGGAAGTTCGATCAGGGTTTTATGAGCCTAATGCCTCATATGCGTCAAGTGAGTCTTATGCGTCACATAGTTCCAGTAGATCCGTTAAGTTTTTTGGGCAATATTTCTCCGTATCACACGCCGGCAGGCTGCAAACAGTCACCTGGCGAGAAATATGTCCGATGGGAGTGATATCCCGGCATCCACAAGCCTTTCGACGAATTTGGGCTTTATGCCTGTGGGTACTATGGCGCCGGTTATCCGCCCTTTTTCGTCCCTGCCGTGCTGTCTGAAAACAAAGATGTCCTGCATCGTTATTACATCGCCTTCCATACCAGTTATCTCGGTTATGTGGGTTATTTTCCTCGAACCGTCTTTGAGCCTTGCCTGATGCACGATCAGATCTATGGCGGATGCTATCTGTTCACGGATAGCTCTGACCGGCAGATCCATACCTGCCATCAGGACCATCGTTTCAAGCCTCGACAGCATATCGCGCGGCGAATTGGCATGCCCGGTTGTGAGCGAGCCGTCATGACCGGTGTTCATAGCCTGCAGCATATCCAGGGCTTCACCGCTCCGCACCTCACCGACCACTATCCTGTCAGGTCTCATCCTTAGCGAATTCCTCACCAGGTCTCTGATAGTTATGGCCCCCTTGCCCTCGATGTTGGGCGGCCGGGTCTCAAGCCTGACCACGTGTTCCTGTGCAAGCTGCAGTTCTGCCGCGTCTTCTATCGTGACTATCCTTTCATCGTCGGGTATGAATGACGAAATCACATTTAATGTTGTCGTTTTTCCGCTTCCGGTGCCGCCCGACACGACTATGTTGAGTCTTGCTTCGACGCATGATTTCAGGAACATCGCCACTTCCGGCGTCATCGTACCGAAGTTGATAAGGTCTTTTACCGTGTATGGTTTTTCTGAGAACTTCCTGATCGTTATGGACGGGCCATTCAATGCAAGCGGCGGTATTATCGCATTGACTCTTGAACCGTCAGGAAGCCTGGCGTCGACCATAGGCGAGCTTTCGTCGATCCTTCTCCCCAACGGTGCAACGATTTTTTCTATAACCCTCATGACATGCTGATCATCCTTGAAAACTACATCTGTGAGGACCAGCCTGCCTTTCTTTTCTACATAAACGTTCTGGGGCCCGTTGACCATTATCTCTGATATCGACGGATCCCGGATAAGCCGGTTGATCGGACCGAATCCGATCGTTTCGTCTATTATCTCCGCAATCAGCTTCTGTTTGTCCAGTTTGGTAATGAAAACACCTTCGTCATCAAGATAGTTCTCGACTATCCCTGAAATCGCCTGTTCAAGATTCCCGTCCTGCCCTTCCATTTCTGCGGCCCTGCCCGATCCGGAGTTGATCTCTTCGATGATCCTCATATGAATACGGCCCTTCAGTTCTTCAAAGGGATCCTCCTTCAGAACCTGAACACTTCTTGCCTTGTTAGGTTTTCCGCTGTCTGATGCTTCTACAGTCCTTTCCTTCTGTAATCTTTCCAACAGAGACAATTGCTTTCCCTCCTGTATTCCGGGTCCTGTAATCTCAGCCGAACAGCTTCCTCAGCGGAGATTTCTTATTGACTCCGCCCTCCGTTTCCCTCACTAGCTCGATTCCCATGTCGATGATCGCCTTGGCGACCTTTGTTTCCGTCCTGGTCATAACAAACGGGAAGCCCTTGTTAGCTGATGTAACGACCGTCGGGCTGTCTTCTGGCACATATGACCATATCTGCTTGTGCAGGGTGCTTTCGAAATCCCTGTACCTGATCCCGAACTGCTCGGACGCCTTGTTCAGTACCACATGTATCTTCTCCTGCGGGTAATTCAGCGTGTCCATCACATCCAGACCGGCTTTTACATTTTTGATCGTTGGGAGGTCAAGTGTCGATATGATGAGTATTTTGTCCGACAGGTCCAGGGATGTCAGGACCGTTTCATGAAAACTCGCGGACGTGTCGATGATTATGTAACTGTATGACTCCCTTAATATGCTGATTATCTTCTCTACGTGATTGGCAGTTATATATTCTGCGTATTCCGGCTTCACAGGCGCAGGCAGCACCTTGACGCCGGAAAAATGGGTCACCATGTAATCTTCCATAAGGCTTGAATCGAGCTGCCCAAATTCCTTCACAAGGTCGCTTATGGTGTTCTTAACCGAAACGTTGAGCATTATGGCCACATCACCGAACTGCAGGTCGAGATCCACCAGCGCTACCCTTTTTTTTGAAGACCGTGCCATCGATACTGCCAGATTGGAAGCGATCGTTGTTTTGCCGACACCGCCTTTTGTGCTGAATATGGTGATCACCCTGGACCTGATCTCATCCTTCGTCAACAGCGGCGTGATTTTTTCACGTCTTTTCATTTCGTTCTCATAGACATTTATAATCGTTTCAGAAAGCTCATCTCCGCTGAACGGTTTGCACAGGTAATCACGGGCGCCTGCTGTCATGGCCTTCCGGACGTATTCGGTCTCTCCCTGCACGGACATGATTATCACTATTGAATCGGGGACATTCAGCGTTATCTCCTCTGTAGCCTTTATTCCGTCCATTCCGGGCATGTTTATATCCATCAGGATCACATCAGGCCTCAGTTCCCCTGCTAGTATGACCGCTTCTTCACCGCTGGCGGCTTCGGTCGTCACCTTCAGTTTCCTGCTGAATGACAGAAGCTGCTTTATATTGCTTCTCGTTTCGTAGGAGTCATCCACGATCATTACATTGATTTTTTCCATCTGATTCTCCTCCTGGCGTTTTCCCTTCCGGTGATCTGCCTCCTGGCGATGTCCCTTCGGGCGATTTCCCTTCTGATGATTGCCTCCTGGCAACTTCCCTTCTGGCGATCTGCCTCCTGGTATCTGCCCCCTGGCAATTTCCCTTCTACCAATATATCTTCCGGTGTTCTACCCCTGGTGAATAATCTCCTTGTAATCTGTCTCCTGGCAATTTCCCTCCTGGCGATCTGCCTTCTGGTAGATGCCTCCTGGCTATTTTCCTTCTGGTGATTGCATCCTGGCTATTTTCCTTCTGCTAATATATCTTCCGGTGTTCTACCTCTGGTGATTAATCCCCTGGCAATCTGCCTTCTGGCGGTTTCCCTTCTGGTGATTGCATCCTGGCTATTTTCCTTCTGCTAATATATCTTCCGGTGTTCTACCTCTGGTGATTAATCCCCTGGCAATCTGCCTCCTGGCAACTTCTCTCCTGGCAATTTCCCTTCTGGTGATTGTATCCTGGCAACCCGCCATCCAATTCTTGAAATCATTCGATTCGGCCACTTCCCGGCCACTCTTCAGCCGCTTGTCTCAAAGCTGCTCATTCTGCCGACACTTGTTTCACAGCAGGCCGTTTCTTAGCATGCTTTTGCGCAACTGCTCAAACCACTCAACTTCACGTGTCAAAACCAGCCATTATGTATTTGCTCATTCCGAAGCCAGCTTTATTAAGCGGGTCATTCCTCAGCGGCAGCAGCGTTGCCATTGTCACCATCATCGCCTGTATCCCGTGTCACAACAACGCCCTTCATCCCTGTAACATCAGACCTGATGACACCCTCGCCGCCGGTCAGCGAGCCGTCGTTCGCCGGCCTGAGCGCCAGCCTGATTATTCCATATTCAGAGGCATAGACGAATTTTTCAATATCTTCCTTCTTTATCGCAAGCGTGATAGTAAATGGCTGTTCTTTGAGCTTTTCAGCAGGCAATCTGGTATCCTGCCCCAAAGCCAGTACCTTGACTTTTTGGAGTATCATTTTTGTGATCCTTGGATAGATGACGGTTTTTTCGCTATAAACATCTTCATCCTTATCAAAGCTTGCCACTACATCCACATAATCGCCGGGTCTCAGCAGATTCGCCACATTGACCTGTTCCGTGACGTTCATGCTCACAGCACGTGTTCCTTCAGGTATGCCATGCGAGAAACTCAGGCTGTCTTTATCAGCAAGCCTTTCTTTCCTGATAAACTCACCTT
>JAAZKL010000199.1 GCA_012799845.1 Clostridiaceae bacterium | reverse complement strand
GCTTCTCCAAATGGGATCCGAACAACAAGGAGAAATACATCGGCACCGAAGAGGAGTGGGAACAGGTCCAGGGACGCATGCGCCAGATACTCGACGATCTGAAGATACCTTATACGGAAGCGGATGGCGAAGCGGCATTCTACGGACCGAAGCTCGATATCCAGATAAGGAACGTTTTCGGCAAGGAAGATACGCTCATTACTATCCAGATCGACTTCCAGCTTGCCGAGAAATTCGGTATGGTATATATCGACAGGGACGGCCAGAAGAAGCATCCATACGTCATACACAGGACATCCATAGGATGCTATGAAAGGACTCTTGCGCTGCTGATCGAAAAATATGCCGGAGCTTTGCCGACCTGGCTCGCACCGGTACAGGCAAAGATCCTGCCCATTGTCGACAAGCACCACGATTATGCGCAGCAGGTGGCCAGGAAGCTTCAGGATGCCGGCATCAGGGTGGAAGTCGATTACAGGAATGAAAAGATCGGATACAAGATCAGGGAAGCGCAGATGGAAAAGGTGCCATATATGCTCGTCCTGGGCGACAAGGAAGCTGAGAACAACCAGGTGGCCGTCAGATCCCGCAAGGACGGAGACCTGGGTCCGATGCCACTGGATGACTTCATTGCAAAGATAACCGAGGAAGTCAGGACTAAAGCGAAATAGGCAAGCAACACATATATTCGGCCTGGCAGGGAAAACACCTTAGTTGCCTGACAGGAGAAGGCACTACAGTAAAAGGATGAAAAGGCGTGGACTGAGAACCGCGCCTTTTTCATTTATTACCCCGGAAATCAGATTTGGTACAAAACAACCTATCAAACCAGGATAAAGCTTCCCGGGCCACATTTGGCGAGACTTATCAGGGCAGCATAACGGGTGTGCAAAAACAGTGCCTGAAAATCAGTTGGAAAAATCACGACCTAAAGGTATAATAATTTAAAATACTAATGAAATGGCGGTGGACAGAGAAATGAGCAAGGCGGACATTATCTTCAGGGAAATGTGCAGCGACATCCTGGAGAACGGGTTTCCATCAGAAGGCCAGACAGTGCGGGCCAGATGGGAAGATGGGACCCCGGCCCACACGATAAAGAAGTTCGGTGTTGTCAACAGGTATGATCTGTCCGAGGAATTTCCTATCCTGACATTAAGGTATACCAATCTTAAGGCTGCCATAGATGAAATACTTTGGATATGGCAGAAGAAATCCAATAATATAAATGATCTGAACAGCCACATATGTGACAGTTGGGCGGACGAAACCGGTTCCATCGGTAAAGCTTACGGTTATCAGATGGGAGTAAAACATAAGTACCCTGAGGGTGAGTTCGACCAGGTGGACAGGGTTCTGTTCGATTTGAAACACAACCCGTACAGCCGGAGGATCATCACCAACATGTATGTCCACAGCGATCTCCATGAAATGAATCTTTACCCATGCGCATACAGCGTTACTTTCAACGTCACCGGAAAGAAGCTCAACGCAATTCTGCATCAGCGTTCCAATGACGTGCTTGTGGCGAACAACTGGAATGTTTGCCAGTATGCGATACTGGTACACATGCTGGCACAGGTCAGCGGGCTGGAGGCAGGCGAACTGGTGCATGTTATCGCCGATGCGCACATATATGACAGGCATATACCGCTTGTCAGGAAACTGCTCGGCCGTGAGCCGTACCCTGCGCCGAAACTGATCATAAACCCGGATGTGAAGGATTTTTACGATTTCAAAGTTGAAGATTTCGTACTGGAGAATTACCAGAGGTGGCCGCAGATAAAGAATATACCTGTGGCAGTGTGAAAGAGGTACAGGGACACACCTCTGCGTGAAGCGGGGCTTCGAGGTTGAGGAATGTCCCTGAAAAAGGCAGGGACACTCCTTTGCAGGGAGTAAGCCTTCGCAGTTGAGGGATGTCCCTGAAAAAG
>JAAZKL010000198.1 GCA_012799845.1 Clostridiaceae bacterium | reverse complement strand
GAAACACTGCTGATACTTGCGATGGGACTCGTGGCATTCGTTTTCGATACCGCAGGCGGTGTCATGTTTGCCAAGTTCCTGAACCTGTTCCGCAAAAAAGGCGACAAGTTCAACCCAATGATCGGCGCAGCAGGCATATCTGCATTTCCGATGTCTGCAAGGGTCATTCAGAAAATAGCACAGAAGGAGGATCCCACCAACTTCGTGCTCATGCAGGCAGTCAGCGCCAATGTATCCGGGCAGCTCGGCTCCATCGTCGCCGGCGGTCTGGTACTTGCGCTCGTGCCTATGCTGGTTCGCTGATGCATTGATATTAGGAGGATATAACAATGTTGGATGCTTTGATCAATGGCACTGATTTTGAAAAAGGATTGTTCGTCACACTGGTCGGAATGATCGGCGTATTCGTAGTATTGATACTGTTTTACCTGATCATCAGATTATTCTCGGGGTCATTTATTAGGAAAGGCAATACAGAGAAGTAGGCAAAAAGCCGGATACACTGTTATGCACAGGACATTTGCATGTTGTGTGATGATGACTGCCGCAGAAATGCGGCAGTCAGTCCATGGAGGTAAGTATGAGAGTAGTTCACATAATCGGCGGCGGTGATGTTGGCGGAGCAAAAACACACATGCTCTATCTGCTCAGGGAACTGTCGCGCCATATGGAAGTAAAGCTCATCAGCCTCCGCCCCGGTGTATTTGCAGACGATGCACGGGCACTGGGCATAGATGTCACGGTGGTCAAATCCGCCAATATATTTAGTGACATCCGCAAAGTAAAGAAGATCATCACCGAAGGAAATTATGACATAGTACACTCTCACGGCGCAAAAGCCAACATATTCTCGCTGGCTGCAACCAGGAAGACAGGCATCCCGACTGTCACCACCGTGCACAGCGATTACAGGCTCGATTACATGCACAGCCTGCCTAAAATGCTGACCATAGGACTTATCAACTCCATCGCCCTTCGTTACATAGAAAACCACATAGGTGTTTCGGACAACTTCAGGAAAATGCTCATCGAAAGAAAGTTCAACCCGCTGGATATCTATGTGCTTTACAATGGCATGGATTTTTCCCGGCCTGCCGTACAGTATTCCAGGAAAAAGCTCCTTGAAAAATACAGGCTGGATATAGAGGATGACGAAGTCCTGGTCGGTATCGCCGCAAGGCTCTATCCGGTCAAGAACATAGAAACCATCGTACGGGCAGCTCATTTAGTTAAACCCGCAAACAAAAAAATAAAATTCCTGATAGGCGGCGACGGCGAGGACAGGAAAAAGCTGGAGGCCCTGACTGCTGAACTGGGCCTTAAGGATACGGTATTCTTCCTCGGATGGCAGGACGACCCAAATGAACTGATGAGCAGTATTGATATCAGCGTGCTCACCTCCATCAGCGAGAGCTTCGCATATTCCATACTGGAGGGCGCCCGTTTCAAAAAGGCTACAATCAGCACCCGCGTCGGCGGCATCCCCGACCTGATCGAACACGGAGTAAACGGATGCCTGTTCGAACCCGGCGATGTGGAACATTTTGCCTGGCTCATCCTGGAACTGGCCGCTGATGAGGAAAAGCGCCGGGAAATGGGAGAGCGCCTCTATGAAAAAGCTTATGCGAAATATTCCGTCGAGAGCATGGGACGCACCCAGATGGATATTTATAAAAGCATACTGGAAAAAAAGACGGAGCCAGGCACGCGGCGCAAACATTACGACGCCATCATCTCAGGTTATTACGGATTCAGGAACATAGGCGACGACGCCCTTCTGATGTCGATCCTCAAGGATCTGAAAAGCTTCAGACCCAACATGCGCCTCATGGTCCTTTCCAAAACCCCGGTCACGACGGCAACAGACTTCAATGTTCCATCAATAGACAGGGCAAGTATAGTCCGTATATACACGGCAATGAGAAAATCAAAAGCGTTCATATACGGCGGCGGGAACCTGCTGCAGGATAATACCAGCACGAGATCGCTGCTTTTCTATCTCAGCATGGTATGGCTCGCAAAAAGGCTCGGCCTGAAAGTCATGTTCTATGCAAACGGCATAGGTCCCCTGACAAAAAGCATGAACAGACTGCTGACTAAAAAAATAATCAACAAGGTGGATGTGATAACATTAAGGGAAGCATTGTCCTTTGATGAACTCAAACATCTCGAGATCAGCAAACCCAGGATCCTTTTGACCGCTGACGCTGCCGTCACCGTAACAGAGGAGGCGGAAAATGTCAGGACAGGCATCCTGGAAAGGCTGGGGCTGGCAAACTCCGGTCCGCTGCTGGGCGTTTCGCTGCGCAAATATCCCGGCAACGAGCGGGTAGAACATGAAAAATATGAAACAGTCATAGCCCGCGCCGTCGACCATATGGCGGAGAAGCACGGCGCATATCCGGTATTTTTCCCCATGCAGCATCCCGATGACGTTCCCATACTGAAAAACGTCGCTTCAATGATGAAAAGGAAAAGCTATGTCGTAAAAGATAAACTTGATGTATTTGAAACCTACGAACTTATATCATCCATGCACATGCTCCTTGGAATGAGGCTCCATGCGCTCATCTTCTCTGCAGTAGCCACGGTTCCGATGGTCGGCCTTGTCTACGATCCCAAAATTCAGGGGTTCCTGGATTACATCGGCCAGCCATCGGCAGGCGACGTCAGGGAACTCGAGTATGAAGCTCTTTTGAAGCTTATGGACTCCGTATGGGAAAACAACAGCGAGATAAGGAGACAGTTGTCTGAATCCGTCCCCGGACTCAGGGAAAAGGCCCGTG
This sequence comes from Clostridiaceae bacterium, assembly GCA_012799845.1. GTDB lineage: Bacteria > Bacillota > Clostridia > Acetivibrionales > DTU013 > DTU013. The sequence continues at coordinate 17,479 of JAAZKL010000198.1, read as the reverse complement.
AAAACGCAAGGGTCGCAGTGGAACTCATTTCTGGCGCAAAACTGGAAGAATGACGTCTATGCTTCTGCCTGTCGATATGTGCCAATACTTACGCCTGCTGATGGGTGTCCGGTCTGTACGCAAATGCCGGAAGGAAGACGTTCCTGTATCATATCTGTACACCAAGACCCGAAGATTCGGCCAGACGCCCGCCGGTTTAATGTACACGCATCGATCATCGCTCATCGAACATCGAACATCACTCGTCATTCATCATTCGTCATTCGTCATTCGTCATTCATCACGCATAACCAAGGATCCTCTGAACTGTCTCATCCTGCTTCTTCTTTACCCCTTCGAAATCCATATGGGGTATGTAACAGGCTTCAAGTTCGTCGTGCAGCTTTTTCGCGTTTGATATCATCTCAACGGCCTTATCGAGGAGCCTGTCGAACTCGTGCCCGTTGTAGTCCAGTTCCGGACCGAGTCCTGGTATTGCCCTGTCGTCGAGCAGTTCCCTGAAGTCCACTTTTTTGATGGCGCACGCGTCTGTGGAGTGATATTTCACGGCGGTCGAAAATGCGGTGTTGAGTTCCGGTATTATCAGATGTTCCAGTTTATCCGGATCGAATCCGCAGTAAAACGCTTCCACGTCAAAACCTCTTTCGACAGCGGCTACTTTGATCCTTTCGAGCACGATATCCGTACCGGAGCCCGGAAAGCCTTCAAAAACATATATGTTGTCCAGTGTCATCAGATCATCGACATAATTGACCAGCCCGTCCGGCGTGATGGCGCTTGCGTACAGGCAACGATGCCGTCCCGGCCTTTCAGCGGGCGGAAGCATGTCAAACAGCATCCCGGTAAAATCTCCGGCGATGGAACTGAGCCCTGCCCTGTTCAATGCAGATCCGTATAAAGCGGAACTGTCTTCATATATATGGTAAGCTGCCTTCAGATACCTGTAAGCTCTCTGAAAAAAAACCTTTATTTCATTATTTATCTTCATTATTTCGGTCCTGCTTCCCGCGAGGGATTCTTCAGACCAGTATTCACCAAGATTTATGATCTCATCGACGGCTCCGGGCACTTTTGGATCCGTCACATGCGGAGCGGTACCGTCTATCAGCGCCACTCGCAGTTCCGGTACGACCATACCGTCCAAGCTTTTACTGTCGCTGGAACAGTGCATGAGCTCGGTGTCGTACCCCTGATCATTCATTATTTCAGATATGTTTTTCATAAGCGTGCTCTTCCCTGTCCCGGGACCGCCTTTTATCAGAAATATCCTTCTGGCCTCCTCCGGTCTGATGATATCGTCGAACCTGCTGTAAAATCCTTTTGAGGTGTTGCCGCCGGAAAACATGTTCCTGGCTTTCCCCTTCTGCATCATATCCCCTCCTGCCAATCATCTGGTTTATAATATGCCCTTTGCGGAATATTGATGCAGTTCCTGCCGCCATATGCAGAAACAGCCGTCAAATTGCTCTGGACATTTTGGCCCTTGCGGTATATAATAAATTATAAGTATAATGTAATTACATAATAACATAACAAATTGAATCAATTAGTTTAGGATAGAGGTATAATATGTTGCTGGGCGGAAACAAAACTCTGAATAAAAACATCCCCATACCGCTGTATTATCAACTGAAAACGATACTGCTCGAGTATATCAAAGAAGAGCATAAGGATCTTGACAAGCCCATCCCCGCCGAAGTGGAGATCAGCGAGTATTTCGGGATCAGCAGGCCTACAGTCCGCCAGGCCATCAATGAGCTCGTAGTCGAAGGATACCTCTACAGGGTCAAGGCAAAAGGCACTTTTGTGTCGAAGCCGAAAATAACACAGGACTTTCTGCAGACGCTGGACAGCTTCAATAATGAAATGAGGAAGAAAGGCCTCGTGCCCTCTACGAAAATACTTGAGAGAGAGATCGTAAAAAGCGACGAAAAGGTAGCCAAGACCCTGGATCTCGAACCCGGGACAGACGTAATAAAGCTCACCAGGCTCAGATTCGCAGATGACGAACCCATCGTATTCGTGATCACGTATATACCCTACAGTGTCTGCCCTGCGGTCATGAGGCGTGATTTGGAGAACGAGTCTCTGTATGAAATAATAGAACAAGAGTGCGGCAGGCTTATATCCAACGCCGTGAGAAGCCTTGAATGTATCGCAGCAGGCGAATTCGAATCGAAGCTCCTGAAAGTGGAGAAAGGCTCGCCGATCCAGTATTTCGAAAGTGTTGTCCGCCTGGAGGACGGCACTCCCGTGGAGTATTCCCTTGCAAAATACAGGAGCGACAGGAGCAAATTTACATTCGAACTTAAGAGAGGTTAAGCAGCAAAATTTTTTATGTTTATATGTTATTACATTAAAACATTATAATATGAGAGATAAAGTTTCGGCTACTAAATAAACAACAAAAAAGGCAGACTATATGCAGAAAGGACTGATCAGCATGGAGGAAAAAATACTGATAACGCCGAAATCATTCAGGAACTACAGGCACAAGGCATATCCCCTGCTTGAAGAAAAAGGCTACCGGATCATCGAGAACAACTTCGGCAGGACCATGTCGGAAGAAGAAATAACAGAACTGGCCAGGGATGGCGTCGTTGGGATCATAATTGGTGTCGACCCGCTGCCCGGAACAGTGCTGGAACAGCTCAGGGACCTTAAAGCGATTTCGAAATATGGCGTAGGCATGGACAATATCGACCTGGAACGCGCTGCCGGACTGGGTATAAAGGTAAAGAACGCAGTCGGCACCAACAGCGTCTCCGTCGCTGAACTGGCGATCGCACTCATATTCACCATGGCACGGAAAATTCCGCATCACACTGCGGAGGTCAAAAACGGCGGCTGGAACCGGAGCATCGGCTTCGAACTGACCGGCAAAAAACTGGGGCTCGTGGGATGCGGCCAGATCGGACGAGAGGTGGCAAAAAGGGCGCGCGGACTTGAGATGGAAGTCTCGGTCTACGACCCCTATTTCAGGGACGAAAGTTTCCTGGCCAAATACCATATAAGCAGGATCGACAGTATCGACGAACTGCTGTCCGGAAGTGACATAGTATCCCTCCACCTCCCTGCAGTGCCCGAGACGAAAAAGATGATAAACACAAGGACTCTTGGACTGATGAAGCCCAATGCCATCCTCATAAACACATCAAGGGGCGAACTGGTTGATGAAGACGCGCTGTATGAAGCGCTTGCATCAGGCAGGATAGCCGGAGCCGCGCAGGACGTATTCTCAAGCGAGCCCCCTGAAAAGGACGAGAAACTGCTGAAACTGGATAATTTCCTGCTGACGCCGCATCTCGGCGCATTTACAGGAGAAGCTGTAGAGAAGATGGCGCTGGTTTCCACAAAAAATCTTCTGGAAATGCTCGGCCATAAGGAGTAAAACGGTATGGACAAAGCAGACATTGGGGCTGTATTCGGCAATGAAAGCCATAATGAAAGCCATATTGAAAGCCAATACGAATACCACATACAAACTGTCACCGGAAGGATCAGACCGGATCAGCTTGGTTACTGCCAGAGCCATGAGCACCTTTTCATAGCAGACGGCCGGTCTGCAAAACTGGTGCCGTCACTCAGGCTCGACGACTTTGACGCCACCTGCTCCGAACTGGAACTGTATAAAAGCATCGGGGGCAAAAGTATCGTCGACGCTCAGCCGGCAGGCTGCGGTAGGATGGCCGATCTACAGTCGAAGGCATCTATAAAGACAGGTGTAAACATCATTGCTTCCACAGGGTTCCACAAGCTCGTGTTCTACCCGGAAGATCACTGGATAAGAAATATGGACGAAGACAGTCTCGCCGCTCTTTTCATCGATGAGCTCGAATACGGCATGTTTATAGATTGTGATGCATCAAAACCTGTCCGCAGGATCGGCAGCAAAGCCGGTGTCATCAAAACGGCTTCTGACAGCGAAGGTCCCTCCGGCGATTACAGGAGGCTGTTTTCCGCAGCCGCCGAAGCATCCGTCCGTTCCGGCGTCCCAATACTTAGCCATACCGAGATGGGAATGGGCGCACTGGAGCAGATAAAGCTGTTCACAGATCATGGGGTGCCCGCCAGTTCCATAATTATATGTCATCTCGACAGGGTGCTCAAAGACGCCGGTTACCTGATGGAAGTGGCGTCGACCGGCGTTTTTCTGGAACTTGACACCATAGGGAGGTTCAAATACCACTCCGATGACGACGAAGTCGCGTTTATAATCAGCCTGCTTGAAAACGGTTTTGAGGACAGGATCCTTTTGGGTCTCGATACCACCCGTGAACGGATGAAAAGTTACGGAGGCTCCATAGGGCTCGACTATCTGCATGAGACCTTCTTCCCTCTTCTCCGGAGCTATGGTGTAAACGACAGCCATATATACAAATTCACCGTCAGCAATCCGGCAAAGGCATTTATCCGCATGAGCCCGGTCCTGACGTCCTGATGGCTGCGCTGCCCCGGATGCGGAGCAACGCTTCAGGGTTTTACTATAAACAAGTAACTGTCCGATATAAAAGTTTTTTAAGAAATACAAGACATTACAGCAAAAATGAAAGGAGACACACTCATGAACTTACCAGGAAAAGCAACACAACCAACATTCTACTTCATCGGCGTCACCACAACGAAATCATCCATAATGAAGGTGTTCCCGCTGTGGGCAAAAGCACTGGGCCTTAAGGACGCGGTGATCAAGGGCATCGACATAGAGATACATGCTGAGTCCGAAGTATACCGCGAGGTTGTCCGGTTCATCAAAAACGACGAACTGTCCCTTGGCGCACTGGTCACCACGCATAAAATCGACCTTTACAATGCGGCAAAGGACCTGTTCGATTACCTCGATCCGTATGCAACGATGTTCAGCGAGCTCTCCTGCATCTCCAAAAAAGACGGAAGGCTTGAGGGCTACGCCAAGGACCCGATCACTGCCGGGCTGTCGCTCGAAGCATTCGTTCCGAAGAATTTCTTCAGGGAACACGGCGGAGACGTATTGCTGCTGGGCGCCGGCGGGAGTGCCGTTGCAATGGCCGCTTACCTTCTTAACAAGGATAAGGGGGACAACATACCAAACAGGCTGATCGTAGGCAACAGGAGTAAGCCTGGGCTTGACCATATCGAAAGCATCGCCAGGCAGATCAGGCCGGATGCCAATGCGGAATTCCATCTGACGCCGGAACCTGGCCAGAACGACGAACTGCTGCACAAACTCAAACCCTGGTCACTAATAGTCAACGCCACAGGCCTCGGCAAAGACAGGCCGGGTTCACCGCTTACAAATGCAGCACAGTTCCCGGAAAACAGCCTTGTCTGGGAAATCAACTACAGGGGCGACCTGCTCTTCATGCACCAGGCCCTGGCGCAGAAAGAAGCCAAAAACCTGCACGTCGAAGACGGATGGACCTACTTCATACACGGCTGGACCCAGGTCATCGCCGAGGTATTCCATATCAGGATAACACCGAAGCTTTTCGACGAATGTAGAAGGATAGCCGATGATGTCCGAAAAAACGGCTGATCGAAGCTGAACTGCTGAATGTCGTCAACCGGCTGAACGGAGCTTACCGATGGATTTCTGACAGGCAGATAAATACCTGGACATCAAGCCTGGACAGTGGTCCTGAACAGTGAAACAACTGACATAGATTTGAAATGATATGGACAGTTAATATGGAAAGCAGTCAATCATATGGTCAGTTAATGTTCATGTGGAAAGCAACTTACCAGGAAGAAAAAACAGGAGGTTAAAAAATGAGCGATATAAAAGTTGATCCTTTTGCAATGTATTTTGATTTGATTAACGGTATGTCCGATGAAAGGAAACCCACCAGGCGCTTTCTTTCCCAGATGAAAGGGATGTATGCGGATGATGCTGCTTACGAGGCAACAGTCAGCGCTAACGATGAGATAGTTTATGACTTTTACGAGCTTGGCCTGCCTGAAACACCAGACAACCTGCTGTTTGGTACCAGCATCGTATATCCCGGGAAGGTCGGCAGCGAATATTTCATGACAAAAGGGCATTTCCACACGATACTGGATACTGCGGAAGTATACTACTGCCTGAGCGGAAAGGGCTACATGCTCATGGAAAACCCCGAGGGCGACTGGGACGCACAACTTCTGACCCCCGGAAGGGCAGTTTATGTCCCCGGCAGATATGCCCACAGGAGCATAAACATCGGAGACGAAAAACTGGTTACCTTCTTCGTATTCAGGGCAGACGCGGGACATGATTACGGCACTATTGAAACGAAGGGCTTCAGGAAGCTGATAGTCGAGAAGGACGGAAAACCGGCCATCATCGAAAATCCCAAGTGGAAGTGAACATTACTTGCGTTACAGCACAAGCAGTTGATTCGGTCAATTATGACATAGCAAAGATATAGCAACTCTCAGGAGGACAACATGAGCAGAAAATGGGAGATTCTCAAGAAAATAACCGATTCAGGTTTGGTAGTAGTAGTAAGGGCAGACAACGCCGATACGGCAAAAAGGATCACCGACGCATGCCTTGAAGGCGGCGCTGCTGCGATAGAAATAACCTACACGGTTCCAGGAGCCACAAAAGTTATTGAGGAACTGGCCAGGGAATACGCCGGAAAGATCATCATAGGCGCAGGCACCGTGCTTGACGCTGAAACAGCAAGAATAGCGATACTTTCAGGCGCCCAGTATATAGTGAGCCCTTTCCTCAGCCGCGAAACGCTGAAACTCTGCAACCGCTACCAGGTCCCCTGCATGCCCGGCGTCATGACCATCGAAGGCGTTGTGGAAGCTATGGAACTTGGTGCCGACATACTCAAGGTATTCCCCGGCGAAGCCTTTGGTCCCGGCATAATCAAGTCGATAAAGGGGCCCCTGCCCCAGGCGAACCTGATGCCGACGGGCGGTGTCAGCATCGACAACGTCAGCGACTGGATCAGGGCAGGAGCCGTCGCCGTTGGAGCGGGCGGCAGCCTGACCGCAGGTGCCAAAACCGGTGACTACGCAAGCATAAGGAAACTGGCCGCGGAATTCGTTGCAAAGATAAAAGAAGCAAGATAGAAGTGGAGGAGGGTGTACAAAAATTGGATTGTTGCAAGCCAAAATGGTTAGCATTTTGAATTTTATCAATGAATTAGTTACCATAATATCATATATTCCACTTTATGTAATTTTGCTTTTATTGAGTGGCTAATTAGACACACAACACTAAAAATTTTGTACACCCTGCCCTGTATTTCCCAGGGAAATAACCCGTCGGAACTGTCACGGGAACCGTCCGGGACTTACAGGAACCGTCCAGGACTTGCAGGAACCGTCCGGGACTACTGAAAAATTCACTTTTTCGAGAAATCAAGTCCTGAAACCCGTAAAACCCGCAAAACTTCGTTATAATTTTTTCGAAGATTTAACTTTTTCAGCAGTCTCAAACCGTCCCCCTGACAACCCGGACAAAAACCTCTGATAAGCTTCGTCCCACAGGTGAGTGTCGCGGGGTAAGTACTCCTTTGGCGGAAAACTTCTCTTTACTATTCTCCTGGCCTGAGTGAAATCAGATATTTCGCCCAGCGATATCATCTGCACTATACCATTGCCCAGTGTCGTCGCTTCCGACGGCCCGGCAAGGACCGGCTTCCCGCAGCAGTTTGCGGTAAAGGCGTTCAGAAGCGCGTTGCCGGACCCGCCACCCACGATGTGGATACGGTCGTATATGCGTCCGGTTATTTTCTCAAGCCCCTCGATAACATACCTGTATTTGAATGCGAGGCTTTCCAGCACTGTCCTCACCAGGCTGCCCGTATCCTCCGGCGCCCTCTGCCCTGTCCTGATGCAATAATCTCTTATTGCCTGCGGCATGTCCGCGGGCTCGTAAAATGCTTCGTCATCCGGATCTATCATGGCTGCAAACGGTTTGGCCCCCTCTGCGAGCCTGTTCAGATCGCCGTATGTGTACCGCATCCCCTTAACAGCCAGGTTTCGCCTCATCTCCTGGATTATCCAAAGCCCCATCACATTTTTGAGGAGCCTTATCTTTCCGTTCGCGCCGCCTTCATTGGCACAGTTGAAATCAAACGCTTCCTGATTTATCACCGGAGTATCGGTTTCCGTGCCGACGATGGACCACGTGCCGCTGCTGATATACAGAGGCAGATCGTCTTCGGCCGGTACTGCAACGACAGCCGACCCGGTATCATGCGAAGCGACCGCGGTCAGCCTTAAACGCTGGATCCCGGCTTCTTTGCAGACTTTCTCCGAAATATTGCCTATGATTTCTCCCGGCTCTATTACAGGGCAGAAAATCCGTGCAGGTATGCCAAGCAGTTCCATAAGCTCATGGTCCCACCCTGCCCTGCCGTAGCTGTAAAGCTGCGATATGGTCGCCATCGTAAATTCATTTTTCAGTTCACCTGTCAGATAATAGGCAAGAAGATCGGCAATGAAAAGAAGCCTGTCGGCTATCTCCAAAATATAAGGCCTCTGCCGTGATAAAGAGAGCAACTGATATAATGTATTCATGCGGTTAAGTTGTATGCCGTTCCTGCTGTAAAGGTCCCAATCGCTGATCAGTCGGCCCGCTTCTCCCACAAGGCCGGCAGTGCGGCTGTCACGGTAGGTATACGGATTTTCCAGCATGCATCTTTTCCTGTCAAGCATCACAAAATCATTTCCCCAGGTATCTATGCCCAGCGATACAACTTCCCTGTCTTCGCATACAGCCTTACGCAGGCCGTCCCTCAAATCACGCCATATACCCAGTATGTCCCAGTACAGGTTCCCTCCCGCACTGACAGGACCGTTGGGGAACCTGGTGATCTGCTGCAGCGTGAATCTGCAGCCGTCAAAACCTATTTTCGAAATCCTCGTGCTTCCGCCGCCTGCATCGAATGCAAGTACTTTTCTTTCAGGACTCATACCACATCTCCGTTCACATATGTTGCTGCATCTGGTCTATATTTATTGCTTCAACCGCTTCATGTCTGTTACTCCAGCCAGCTGCTGCGGTAACATTCGAAAATACTGTTATTTCACTGCGGATCAAGAATCACTCACCGCAAACGATGATCTCCATTTCCGGGTTGCCCTGCTTCAGTTGCTGTTCCAGTTCAGACGGCGGCATCCTGTCAGTTATAAAAACATCGCAAATATCAAGCCCGCCCAGCTTTATCGGCCCCAGCTTCCCGAACTTGGAATGGTCCACCAGGAAATACACTTTCTCTGACAGGCTTATTATCTCCCGCCTGAATGCCACCTCATGCAGATTGCCGTCAGTGAAACCATGTTCTGCCGATACTCCGTGGCACGAAACAAAAGCCTTGTTGGGGAAGAATTCCCGCGTGAAGCTGTCGGACAGGGTCCCGGACAGCGACAGATTGGACCTGCTGAAAACTCCGCCCGTGCAAAGCATCGTGATATTATCCTTCTTGTACAGCGCGTACTCCTGCAGAACCTTTATGGAGTTGGTCAGGATCGACAGATGTATATTGTCGCTTATATGTCTGATGATGTTTACAAGCGTCGAGCTGTTGTCAACGAATATCAGGTCCCCTTCATTTATGAACTCCGCTGCCCTGCGGCACAGCATATCCTTCTCGACGGTATTTTTCATTACCCTGACCTGTACCGGATACTCTCTTTCCTTCGGGTGTTCTATCACCGCTCCGCCGTGGGTCCTCTTCAAAACGCCCTGTGTTTCGAGCTCCCGGAGGTCTCTGCGGATAGTCTCCGGGACTACCCCCAGCAACCGGGCCAGTACGTTTACCTCCGCCCTGCCGTTTTGCTCCAGGTATTCTATTATCCTGCTTTTTCTCTCATACGCAAGCACTTGGCACAGCCTCCATGTACAATTTGATCAGGCCGGCACTGTGTCGCCGGCACGATACGTTAAGTCAACCCGAATTGATTATAACATATATGGAATGATTTGTACTCAGCCATCAATTGCGTCCCGACCACCTTCTTAATGTACAGCGATTCTTTTGGCTAAAGCAATACCCGCTGCAGAGAAGTGTCACCGCACCCTATTCAAACGCGTGACTCTCCTCAACCATAAAGGAATACTTCTTGCTGAGGAGTGTCACCGAACCATTCTCCCAAATATACCGCATTTGGCGTCGCATTCCACGCGTTCCACCACGCTGAAAGCCTGCTCAAGGTGTTTGCCGACGGCAACTGTGCCATGCAGCGGCAGGAGACCGCAAAGCCCGGTTTTTTTGAGCAATTCGCGCTTATCCTTGAAAAAGTCATACACATTTTCCGCCAGGTTCTGCGAATACGCCTTTGCCTGCGCGATCAGCATGCAGTCGCCCATTTTCTGGGTGGCTTCCGTTACTGAAGGAATTGGCTTCATTGCAGCTACATATACCATCGTGTATTCCGGATGGGCATGGATCACCGCCCCTATCTCCGGTATGTTTTTCAGCAGCATCGCATGCATCCTGCTCTCTCTCGAAAGAACTCCCGTCCCTTCGATTATATTCAGGTCATAATCGCAAAGCAGTATATCCTCCGCATCTATCTCGCAATGCCTGTGTTCCGACATCATCGACGGGGTTATGATGATCCTGTTTTCCGCTACGCGCATGGCTGCATTGCCTCCGGCTGCGTTGGTGAGCTTCCTGTCCCACAGCAGCTTCATCGTTTTCGCCAGTTTTTTTCTTTCCTCACAATATTGTATTGACATGTGTGTTCCTCCTTCGTATTCCGGTACATGTTCAGCGTATATAAAATAATGTGATCACATTGATGGAATTTCATGATCGTAATATCAGTTATCAAACCTTTTGGCCATTATTATGGTTGTACAATAATTCCAGTCATGGTTACATATCCAGTTCCTCCACTTCAACTGCAGCTTCAAGCTTTGCGGCAACAAGCGGGTCGAATCCGACAGTTGACTCATCCATCGCAGTCGCTGCCGCCACTGCAGTGGCCTTTTTCAGTATCTCCGCCGCGGGAAGCTTCATCTCGAATCCAGCTATAATACCTGAGAGCAGTGCATCGCCGCAGCCCACGGTGTTTTTCACTTCCACCGCCGGTGAAGGCGCACGGTACAGCCTGTTACCGATCAAAGCATAACAGCCTTCTCCGCCGCATGACGCTATGACATTATCAGCGCCGTTCGCCCTGACCTGCTTCATCGCTGAAACTATATCATCTTCGGTCTTCATCTCGCTGCCTATAAGGGCTCCAAGCTCGTCCAGGTTCGGCTTTACAAGAAACGGCTTTTTTCTTATTCCGTTCTCAAGGTATATCCCGCTGGCATCGAGGCAAAACCGTGCACCCCTGGCAGCGGCAATATCTATCAGCTTATCCTGGAGCCCGGTCCCCTTTTGGTTCGATGCGTCACCTGAAATGACAACCATATCGCCTTCACTGACCAACCTGGAATAATGGCCGGCAAACATTTCGACCACGTCTCTCTCCAACTGCTGTCCCGGCTCGGAGACCAGGGTACAGTTGCCTCCCGGGTCGGCAATGACATAATTGGTCCTTGAATTTCCTTTATCCAGCATTAAAAACTTCACATCGATATCATACTCAGACAGCCTTTTGAGTATCTCTTCGCCTGTAGAACCCATCACTATTCCCGTCGCTGTATTTTTGACCCCGAGCAGGCTCAGGTTTATGGAAACATGGGTGCCCTTGCCGCCTACGCACCTGAACTTCCTTTGTATCCTGTTCGTAACATTCAGGCGGAAACTATCCAGTTTCATAACTATATCCATTGCCGGATTGATCGTCACTGTAATTACCATATGATGCCGCCTCCCGGTTTCAGCCGGCTGCTGAAATTATTTTCATTTTATTGAGCATTATATCAGACTTCGAACATAATATCAACATTTTCAAAAACTTTTATCACAATTTCGGACATTTTCAGTTTCATAACAACATACAGAATATGCGTCAGGATCAGCATCTGTTGCATGAAACAACCGAATATTAGCAATTTTTTCTTATGCTTGTTATTACAACTACGCATAATAACTTTACACAACACAGTGTAAATTTGCAAAAACCCGCCGTACAGATGAAAAAAAACGGAGCCATACGGTCAACCATACGGCTCCTTCCATCTGATATATAACAATAAGGGGTTACATTTAATCAATAAAGGTTACATTCATGCTAATAAAGGGTCACGCTTGTCATCGTTCATGTTATACTGCAGTATTATGGTCTTCTGCAAGCCGCGGCCGATCAGGTGTGATCCTGCTTCAGTCTGCCCTTTTCCTTGCGGGTCTTTACAAGTATATCAGTATAGAACTTATTGAATGTGCAGCAGCCTATCGGGCTCTGCTGTATCAGGAGTTCAAGGCAGTTGTCGCATACGGTGCAGTAGTTTATCTCATCTTCCCTGCCTTCCCTGAGCTTTAACGGAAGCAGCGGATCTGCAAAGGACTGGCGTCCCAGTGCGATCATATCCACATAGCCTTTTTCGATATTGCTTGCGCCAAACGAAAGCAGTGAGCTTTCTTCCGGCGTTACTGCGAGCAGCCTGTTCTTTCCGTCACGGAACACCGAGTAGTTGGATCCGATCACTACGGTCTCGGGTTTCAGGTTTTCCTTGAAGATCTTTGCAAAACCCATGTGCAGGTACGCGAAATAAGGAGATTTCCTGTCCGCCTGTGTCAGGCTCACCGTTATCGACGGGCTTCCGGCTGACTGAACGAAATACTGGGCTCCTCTTTCCTCAAGACCCCTGATAAGGTCGATGGGCTCGGTAAGATCCATAACGGGGGTATCCGGACCGGCTGTGCCGAAACCTCCCGGGAATCCTTCCCACGCAGATATCTTCGAGCCTATGAGGAAGTTTCTGTCGTTAATTTCTTTCTGTATCCTTTCATACAGGTCGAACGCGAACTGGCGCCTGTTTTCCCACGGACCGCCGTACTTCCATTTGCGGTCATTGTAGGGGCGGAGTATCTGCGAACCCAGATAGCCGTGGCACAGTTTCATATCTATGCCGTCTGCGCCGACATTGTAAGCTGTTTTGGCAGCAAGGACGAAATCATCGACGATCTTGTCGACTTCTTCTTCGGTGAGCACGTCTCCGCCAAGTCCCGGCAGAGGCTTCACGCACACCCTGCGGGAAAATCCGGGATGGCTCAGTTCACCCGAATGAGTGAGCTGGAAAATGAAAAGTGAATTCGGATTGACCTCCTTCATCCTCCTGACGAACTTTTCAAGCGCCTTCTCATTTTTAGGCATTATCAGGAGCTGCTCCTGTCTCGATCTGCTTTTGTCGGTGATCGAGATTGCTTCAAGCGTAACTATCCCCGCTTCACCGCGGAATAGATTCTCATATCGTCTGTATGTCAGGTCTGAAGGATTGCCTTCGCTGTCAGCATCAGTGCATTCCATCGCCTGGATGAAAAAGCGGTTCTGGCTGACCCTCGTACCTATCTTGACAGGCGAAAGAAGTGTCTTTCTGTAATCCATACGATTGCCTCCTCTGATAATAATAAATCGCACATGTTATAACATCATAATAACAATAACATATGCCAATCATGATTTCAAGCTGCAAAATCAAAAACAAACAATTTTACACACTCACCTCAATATTATACGCAATTAAATTGACTTTTCAACATTTTCGGGCTAAAATAAACATAGCATATTCAGGTAATGCTAATTACATATATTCTGAAATGGAGGCTGATCAAATGAAGCTAGGTTTCTTTACAGCAAATTTCACAGAAAAACCACTCGAAGAAGTAGCAAAGCTTGCAGCAGAACACGGCTATGAAGCGCTCGAGATCCCGGCTTATGAAGGCAACGGGCAGTTTGAGACCAGGGAAGTCCTGAAGGGCGATAACGCCAAAAAAATCAAAAAGATGGTCGAAAGTTACGGCCTTACGATATCTGCACTGAGCAATCATGCAGATTCCCTCCTCATCATGGGACCTCATGGCATCGACACAGACACGATCTATAAAGGAACAAAGGAAGAAAAAATCAGGTTCGGTACAGAGAGCCTGCTCAGGACAGCACAGACCGCCAATGCCCTTGAAGTGCCTGTAGTCAACGGTTTCACAGGCGTAACGAACTTCGGAAGGTACTTCCCGTTCCCGTATGCACAAGGCTGGGCTGACATGGATAAAGAGTTCGTGGAGCTCTTTGTTCCGATACTGGACAAGTTTAAGGAATATGGCGTCAAGTTTGCAGTAGAGCCTCATCCCAACAATTTCATATACGACATCCATACTGCCGAAAAAGCTCTCAAACTCGTTGATTACCACCCATGCCTCGGGTTCAACCTTGACCCTGCAAACCTGATCTACCTCGGCCTCAGGGTCGAAAACTTCATCAACAGGCTCGGCGACAGGATATTCCACGTACATGCGAAGGACGGAGAGATCGTCGAACATAACCTGCCCGTAGGCGGAATATTGATGCAGGGAGAATGGCAGAGGCTCGACAGGGCGTTCCGGTTCAGGATACCCGGCTGGGGCAGCGTGCCGTGGAAGAAGATCATCACCGAACTGTCCATGGTAGGGTACAATTACGTACTCAGCTACGAACACGAGGACGTCACCATGAGCCGTATGGACGGCGTCGTGAAGACGGTTTCATATCTTAAGCCTCTCCTGATCAATGCGCCGTACGAAGGCCGCCAGGATAAGCTGTTCCAGGGCAAGGACGTCAAATAGACAAGAGCAGATGAACGAGATGTACAAAAAGTAATAAGTATGAAATGAACCAAACAGCAGGATATGAATCTCAAATATCGAAGCAACACAGGCTGCATAATCTGATGAAACGGAGGCAATAACCATGGCAAGAATGATGAGAGCGCAGGTAATAGAAGCTCCGGGCAAAATGGTACTGAAACAGGTCCCGGTACCTGAAATATCTCCCGATGAAGTGCTTATAAAGGTTTCAATGTGCGGCATATGCGGGACCGACTGGAAGATCTACAAAGGCGAATATGCATCCGAATTCCTGCCGATGATATCAGGGCATGAATTCTGGGGCGTTATAGAAGAAGTGGGCAGCAATGCAAGGGGCCTGAAAAAAGGCGACAGAGTCGCTGTCGACATATGCCTTCCCTGCGGCACCTGCTACTATTGCCGCAGAGGCGACGCTCTTCTCTGCGAGACCTTTACGCAGCTCGGCATCCATACGGACGGAGCATTTGCCGAGTATGTGAAAGCGCCCTGGACGAACTGCTACCCTATCCCGGATGAAGTAGATGCGCTGTCGGCAGCATTTGTCGAACCTCTCACCGCAGTCATGCAGGCTGCAAAAAAGATGGATGTCTCGATAGCATCCAGTGTCGTGATCATCGGCACAGGTCTCGGCATCCTGCACGGAGCCCTTGCAAAGCTGCGCGGCGCCGCTCCGGTCATCGTGATCGGAAGAAGCGGATCCAAGCTCAGGCTCGCAAAACAGCTCGGTGCTGACTATACAATAAACATAAACGAGATCGACGACCCCGTAGCAGAAGTCAAGAAACTCACCGGAGGCGTGGGAGCCGACTACGTGCTCGAATCTGTGGGAACGCCCGAAACATATGAGCAGGCATTCAATATGGTCAGAAGGGGCGGCAAGGTCGAGGCCTTCGGCATATGCCCGCCCGATCAGAAGGCATGCTTCTCTCCTTACGAATTCGTACTCGGCGAGAAAAAGGTCACCGGATCGTGCGCCGGTATAGGAAATGACTGGGGCGACGTGCTGACACTGCTCAAATACAAGCGCGTAGATCCGACCCCGATGTTCTCGATGATCGTACCGCTGGAAGAGCTGGAACAGGCGCTCCACGAGCTCAGGACCAACAAGGACCTTATAAAGGTGTTCGTCGATCCCCAGGCCAGCGAAAGAAGAATACTGAAATAATGAAGCAGGTGCCAGGCACCGGTATAAAAAACACAGATGCTACGGCATCTGTGTTTTTTAGTCGTTATTTGGTTCTAATTCAATACCAGGTACTTAACGTTCAGGTTTTGGTGCTTAACAATCAAGGTTTTTAAGGATCATTCAGGTACTTTCACTGCCCTGCCGGTCAGATGGTGAACCTGTCCATGCTCGCTTTCAGGTCGTCAGCCAGCTTCTTTATCTTTACTGCCATATTGTCGAGTTCTTCGATGGACGCAAGCTGCTCTTCAGTAGATGCGGACACCTCCTGCGTCGATGCGGAGACCTGCTCCGATACGGCCGAGATATTCTCCATGCTGGTGAGTACCTTTTCCTTGAAGGTATCCATATCCTCTATCATTTCGCCTGTATTTACGATGTTCTCCGTCATTTCCGAAGTCGTTGAGTTTATCTTTGAGAACAATTCCGTCGTGTGCGCCACCCTGCTGTTCTGTTCCATTATGATGTTCTCGGCGACTCCTGCCAGCTCCGAAGAACTCTGCGCCTGCTTGTATATGGTGTTGAGCTGCGCCTGTATATCCCTTGTATGCTTGTTCGACTGTTCCGCCAGTTTCCGTATCTCGTCGGCGACCACCGCAAAGCCCTTGCCTGCTTCTCCTGCCCTGGCGGCTTCTATAGCCGCGTTCAGTGAAAGCAGGTTGGTCTGCTCCGCAATATTTCTCAATACCAGGGTTATCTTGTCGATATTTTTCACATACTTGTTCAGTTCATTTATCTTTTCTACAACGTCAGACGTGATTTTATTCGTCTGCTCATTTTTGGCGTTCAGGTCGTTGATCGCCTCTATACCGGACTCAGCCAGCTCTTTCATTGCTTCCGCCTTGTCGAGCAGTTCCTTCGTTCTTTCTGCGGTCCTGGTGATCCTGTCGGTAAGCTGTTTCACATTTTCGACACTGCTTTCTATTTCTGAAGCCTGGCTGGACGCTCCCGATGCAACTTCGGAAATCGCGCCGGCAACGTCGCTCGATACGCGTGACGAATCTGCGGATATCGACGACATGGTTTCAGCGGAGGCAACGACCTCTTCCGCGACCTCCCTGGTTTGCCCTACCAGTTCCCTAAGGTTGCTTATCATCATGTTGAAGCTGGATACGAGCTTGCCTATCTCGTCCTTCCTCTTCATCTTCAGCGAGACCGTAAGATCTCCGCCCTCAGCCCTGGACATGACATCGGAGATCGCTTTCATCGATGTCGTCATCCTCAATGAGAATATAAACCCGAATACTACTGCCAGTATGCTGAATATGACGCCGGCGATGGCAGTCGTCACCATCATGGCTGACGCTCTCTTCTTAATTGTTGCCTCCGGCACGGATGTCACAACTGTCATGCCATTGACGTCTGATTTATAGTAAGATACGAGACATGTCTCATCCCTGTCTTTGGAATAAAACACCCCGGAATTCTCACTCTGCGATCTGGCGATCGCGTCCTTTATTAACTGCCTTTCAGCAATATCAACGCTTTCCGAAGGATCCAGGTACGTCACGACCCTGTTGTCCGGGGTTATCAGGTACGTTTGGTCATCACTTCCAAGTTCGACATTTCTCAGGATATCCAGTACCTGTTCATTATGGAAATCAACTATTATTATGCCAACATTTTTTCCTGTCCT
>JAAZKL010000197.1 GCA_012799845.1 Clostridiaceae bacterium | reverse complement strand
TGTGTGAATGGTCACGTCCTGATTTGCGTGAAACCAGTTGTTCGGAAGTAATGTAAGTGGTTTATAGAAGGGTGTACAAATTTTGGATTGTTGTGTGTTTTTTTCAGCAAACAAGCAGAGAATGCCAGGCCAAAGCTTAACATAAGCTCCATTTACGATGTATTATGTAATCCAAAAGTCCGAAAGTGAAGTAAATCCTATTGCAACAATCCAATTTTTGTACACCCAAGTCCCTATTTCCCAGGGAAATAATTCGCCCGAGGCGCGCTCATGTATCAAGCGACCACTGAAGCAATGTGCCCGGGGCGCGCTCCTGTATCAGGCAACCACTGAAATAACGTGCCCGGGGCGCTCCTTATCAAGCAATCACTGAAACAATGTGCCCGGGGCACGCTCCTTATCAAGCAACCACTGAAACAATGCGGTCATCCAGACCGATACAATATTATTCATCGGGCTTAATAGTCCGGTCATCCGTGCTGGAATTATGGGGGCATCCGGGCTGACACACAATAAATAAAAGCCCTCCGCCTGCACAGCAGAAGGCTTTTCATCAGATGCAGACTTCCCGGTTCAGCGCTTGCCCAATTACACCAGTGATCAGGGCGATGCATCGGTTCCCTGTTTTGCCGCGTATCTTTCCTTGTAACGGTGGGCCTGCTCCAGCATCATGTCCTTGACTTTCATGAGCCTCGTCAGGTTGCCTCTCTCATTCTCGTCCAGCTTCATGACGATATACCTGATGGTTTCCTCGAGGTTCGGTATAAGGACATGCTCCAATGCGTTGACTCTGCGCCTTGTCTTTTCTATCTCATCCGCCAGCAACTGCGCCGATTTCTCAAGCTCAGCCAGCTTCAAAAGCGTGGGTGTCAGTTCGGAAAGCGTCGCTATCGCCGCGTCAAGCTCGCCTGAAGTATCAGCAAAACCATAGGGATATATATCCGATTCGTCGTCAGACTCGGTATGGAACTCCAATACAGGGACATCGACGCTCATTATGTTCCTGGTCGATGCTTTCAGTTCCACCTTCTGCTTCGGGAACATGAGCGCCTCTTCCAGTACTTCCGTATTCATCTCGGCCCTGGCCATGACAAACCGCGAATGGACCTTCTGGAGCTTCTCCTCAGCTTCCTCCCTGAGAGTCTTGTTCTCCCTGACTATTTCGAGGAATTTTTTCATAAGCTCATCACGCTTGTCTTTGAGCAGCTTATGACCTCTCCTTGCAGTTTTCAGCCTTTTTTTCAACCCGGTCAGCACCATTCGGGTCGGATTGACGTTCATTCTTGCCATCGGCTATTACTCTCCTGACACATTCTATTGGTTATTGCTCCCTCAAGCCTTTTATCTGCCTTTACTGCCTTTGCTCCCTTGAATCTTACTGGCTGCCGCTGTCCTTATTCTCCTGATCCTTCCTGGCTGTTGCTGTCTTTACAGCCTGGTTCTTACTGACTGTTGCTCCCTTAGCCCTTTTTCCCCGGCAGGTATTTATCGATGTATTCCTGCTTGATACGCTTCAGTTCGCCGACAGGCAGTATCGAAAGCAGCTTCCATCCGAGGTCGAGAGTCTCAGTGATCGTTCTGTCGGTTTCATATCCCTGGGATACGTATTCCGCTTCGAAAGCATCCGCAAACCTGGCGTAGAGCTTGTCGACATCGGTAAGCGCCGCGTCTCCAAGAATGACTGCGAGTTCCTTTGCCTCCTTGCCCCTGGCGTAGGCTGCGAAAAGCTGGTTCATGGTGTTTGCGTGGTCTTCCCTGGTCTTGCCTGTGCCTATTCCCTTGTCTTTCAGACGGGACAGCGACGGGAGAACGTCGATAGGCGGCGTGACGCCCTTTTTGTGCAGTTCACGGCTGAGTATTATCTGCCCCTCCGTGATGTATCCCGTCAGGTCGGGTATGGGATGGGTCTTGTCATCCTCAGGCATCGAGAGTATCGGTATCAGCGTGATACTGCCCTCAAAGCCTTTTTTGCGGCCTGCGCGCTCATAAAGTGTTGCCAGGTCCGTATACAGGTAACCCGGATATCCGCGGCGTCCTGGTACCTCCTTGCGGGCTGCCGAAACTTCACGCAGCGCTTCAGCATAGTTGGTTATATCAGTGAGTATGACGAGCACATGCATGCCCTTCTCAAATGCCAGGTATTCCGCCGCCGACAATGCCATACGGGGCGTCGAAATACGCTCGATGGCCGGGTCGTTGGCAAGGTTCATGAACAGGACCGTCCTGTCGATGGCTCCTGTCCTCTTGAAATCGCTTATAAAGAAATCAGCTTCTTCGAACGTGATCCCTATTGCTCCGAATACGACCGCGAACTTGCTCTCGCCTCCAAGGACCTTTGCCTGGCGGGCTATCTGTGCCGCAAGCTGCGAATGCGGCAGGCCGGAGCCTGAGAATATGGGCAGTTTCTGCCCGCGGACCAGGGTATTGAGCCCGTCTATGGCAGAGACCCCTGTCTGTATGAACTCCGAGGGATAATCGCGGGCTGCCGGATTCATCGGTATTCCGTTGATATCGACCCTTGCGTCCGCGATGATTTCCGGGCCGCCGTCTATCGGCCTGCCCAGACCGTCGAACACACGCCCCGGCATATCCATCGAAACCGGCAGTTCCATGCCGCGCCCCAGGAAGCGCACTTTGCTCGAAGAAAGATTTATGCCTACAGAACTTTCAAACAACTGCACCAGCGCATTGGACCCGTCGACTTCAAGGACCTTGCATCTGCGGATCTCGCCATTGCTCAGTTCTATCTCGCCGAGCTCGTTATATGTGACGCCCTCCACATTCTGTACCAGCATAAGCGGGCCGGCGACCTCGGCTATGGAACGATACTCCTTCAGCATGGTTATTCACCCTCCTTTGAAAGCAGCGCATCCATCTGGCTGGACAGCTCCTGTTTGATAATGTCGTATTCACTGTCTATCATATCCTGTGGCACATACTTGGCACGACCGATCTTCTCCCTGACAGGCAGTTCGAAGATGTTTTTGAGGACGATTCCCTTTGCTGCAGCCTCCTGTGCCCTGTGGTAGTAATCCAGTATGATTTTCAGCATCCTGTACTGTTTTTTCAGGTCAGCATAGGTATCAACTTCGTGGTACGCATCCTGGTGGAGATAGTCTTCACGAAGCGACCTTGCCACCTCCAGCGTTACCCTTTCCCTGGGCGAAAGCGAATCGATACCCACAAGCCTGACTATTTCCTCGAGTTCCGCCTCTTCCTGGAGTATCCTCATCATCTCTGTCCTGCAGTCGTTGAAATCTCTTGAAATGTTTCTCGTATACCAGTCTGCCATCCTGTCCACATAGAGCGAATAGCTCGTGAGCCAGTTAATAGCGGGGAAGTGCCTCCTGTATGCGAGGTTGGCGTCCAGTCCCCAGAAAACTTTCACAATACGCAATGTTGCCTGGGTAACGGGTTCCGAGAGGTCGCCGCCCGGAGGTGAAACAGCACCTATCGCCGACAGCGCGCCTGTGCGTTCTCCGGAGCCCAGTGTCACGACTTTACCGGCACGCTCATAGAACTGCGCGAGACGCGAAGACAGATAAGCGGGGTATCCCTCCTCACCGGGCATCTCCTCGAGCCTTCCGGACATTTCACGCAGCGCCTCCGCCCAGCGCGAAGTGGAATCCGCGAGCAGTGCCACCGAGTATCCCATGTCACGGAAGTATTCGGCTATCGTAATGCCTGTGTAGATCGAGGCTTCTCGGGCTGCAACAGGCATGTCCGACGTATTGGCTATGAGCACGGTCCTCTTCATCAGGGGCTCGCCGCTCTTCGGATCCTTCAGTTCCGGGAACTCCATCAGAACGTCAGTCATTTCGTTCCCGCGCTCTCCGCACCCTATATATACCACCAGGTCGGCATCGGCCCATTTTGCAAGCTGGTGCTGGACAACCGTCTTTCCGCTGCCGAACGGCCCGGGTACTGCAGCCACGCCGCCCTTTGCTATCGGGAACAGCGTGTCTATGATCCTCTGCCCTGTTATCATAGGCTCATCCGGCGGCAGCTTTTGCTTATAAGGCCTTTCCTTCCTGACTGGCCACTTCTGCATCATGGTCAGTTCTCTGGATGTCCCGTCCGGTGTTTTGATGACCACTACCGTTTCTTCGACAGTGAACTCGCCCTCGGATATTTCTTCGACCACGCCTTCGACTCCGGCGGGTACCAGTATCCTGTGCTCAAAAATCACATTTTCCTGGACGGTTCCCAGTATATCGCCCGGGACTACCGCATCGCCCTTTGAAACGGCTGGTCTGAACGGCCATTTTTTGCTCCTGTCGAGCGCCGGGATATTTATGCCACGTGTAATATTGCTTCCCACTGTCTGCCGCATCACTTCCAGGGGACGCTGTATACCGTCGAATATGTTCTCCAGCAGTCCGGGACCCAACTCCACGCTAAGCGGCTCTCCCGTGGATACCACAGGACTCCCCGGCCCCAAACCTGAGGTCTCCTCATATACCTGGATGGACGCCCTGTCCCCGTGTATCTCAAGTATCTCGCCGATCAGCTCATTTTCGCTGACGCGGACCACGTCGAACATGTTGGCGTCCCGCATCCCCTCAGCTATTACAAGAGGGCCCGAGACCTTTATAATCCTTCCCTGGCTCAAACCAATCCCTCGCTTTCAGTAAGTATCTTGTCAAATTCGCAATACTTCATCTATCTGCAGCGCTTCGGTCCCGCGGAGGTCCTCAGACTGCCTCAGATCCTCACCCCGGCATCGGTCGTCGAGGCAAGGGACAAATTTCCTGTCATCCCCGGAACAGCACATCAGTTCCGATGTCATCCCCGGAACAGCACATCAGTTCCGATGTCATTCCCGGAACAGGATGTCCGCTCCGACTGCTTTTTCGACACACTTTTTTATGCCTTTTATGCCGATCCCCTGGCTCCCCTGTATTCCCGGAATGGGAATGACTGCCGGAAAACGGCTTTCCCTGAACATATCTGTCTCCTGCTCTATCCCGGCTGCTGTCTGCTCCGTTATGTAAATCACGGCATACCGGTCTTCGGCCAGCTTCTTCAGCGTTTCAGAAGCCTGTTCACTGTTTTCGACAGGGAAAACGGAGAAGCCCAGCGCAATGAAGCCGAGCACCGCATCCTTTTCCCCTATCACTCCGATCTTATACATAAGAATCCCGCAACCTTTCCCTGATCATGTCCGCCGGCAGGCCATTGATCTTGCCCGTCATGATCATCCTGACATTCCTGATCTCGGTCTCTTTCGCAAACAGGTAAGCTATGAGCGGTTCGACGCCTATGGTGACGAGTTTGGCTCTGCGTATGTATTTCATCAGCAGGTCATCCATCGCTTTTTCGAGCCCGGAGCTGTTTTTCCCTGTATTCACCAGTTCAAGGCCTTTTTTGACTGCGTCACCGTACCTGCTTTTGCGGATGTCCTCGGCAAAGCTGTCCGCCGGCTTATCGCTGTTTCTCTGGTACACCTCTTTTAAAATCGTGCCGCCGTCAAGCAGCAGCTTCATTATAAAATCCCAGGACTTATTCAATGACCTGGCACGAATGAACATCCTGATGTTCGTGATGTCGATCATAAAATCTGCCAGATCCCGTAAAAAGGGACTATCTATATTGTTTATATCCGCAGCGAACTCCTGGTACGAAGCTTTATCCAGTATCAGGTCCACCGCCTGGGGATCCTGCATCCTTGCAAAAACGTCATAGACCTGCGCGACTGCATCAGCCATCAAGGGGGTGAATTCACTGTAATCCCGCTCCCTGATCATCCGCGTCATCGAATCGCTGCTTATGGTCCCGGTGTCGACAAGGATCGTCGGGATCTCCTGCCCGGACAGTTCTGCCTTCAGCAGGACCTTGATATTGAAATAGTCATACCGTCTCTGAAAAACTTTTATCACTTCTGCCTTCGGAGCGATCTCGGCCAGCAGCATGAAGCATTTCTTCATCTCGTCTGCCAGGAGTTGTTCAAACGCAAACACACCCTGCTGACTGCCGCCTGTTCCATAACCTGCGTCCGTCAGCACCTTGTAAGCCTCTTCCGCCGAAGCAGCATCCAGCATCCTCGCATACTGGCTGCCGGTGAGCAGCTTTGGTTCCTTCGCCCTTATGAGGCCGGAAGCATATGAATAATCACCTTCGTTAATTTTCAGCATCGTTATCCCTCAATAACTCCATCCTTGATCTGCAGCTTTTGAGTTGTCTCGAAAGTCAGGAGCCGAACAGTATACTGACCACATCGCTTTCAAGCTGAGTACGGAGCATTTCGAACAGTATCTCAAACGTGCTGTTTATCTCCATGTCTCCGATTTTCAGTATAAAGCCCCCGGCTGCCCTGATCCTCTTCTCTGACAGAGTTATGGTCCCCTTCTTTCCGGATGCCGAAAGGCGTTTGTTGATATTGACGATAAACTGCCCGTCCATACGTGCGGCATCCTTCTCACTCAGCATGACCTCCCCGCTGAAGCGCTCCTGCGGGATATCCGTGCCGCCGGCCTGTTCCGACGGCTCCCTGTACCCTGCCGCTGCTTCGGCTATCATCCTCTCCAGAAGCTCCTGGTACTGGCGGTCCGGCAAGCCCGTGACCTTTTCCATGGCTTTGGCAAACGCCGCATCTATCATCTCCTGCTTTGCACCAAGCAGCTTCTTGCGGCCTTCCAGTCCGGCTACTGCCAGCATGCGCCTGTATGTCTGCTCACCGTCGGCGTTTGCCTTTTCCAGGAGTTCCGCCCTTTTCTGCTCAGCTTCCTCTGAAGCCTGGTCCATGATGTTCCGGACCTCCTGCTCAGCCTGCTCCAGTATGGCTCCGGCTTTAAGCCTTGCATCCTCAAGGATCTTGTCCTTTATTCTATCCATTCCTGTCATCTGGATTGCTCCTTTTTCACATAAAAGCTCTGATCAGTTTGTTCCGATGATGCCCTGATCAGGTCCTGCGTCCTGGCGGTGCCTGGAATAACCGGTATCAGCCAATCATCAATATGGAAGCGATGAGAGACAGAATGGCGAACATCTCAACCATCAGCGCCAGTGTGATAGCACTTACCAGTGATCCCGAGTGTTTTGCGATCAGTTGTATACCCGCTGCTGCCACTTTGCCCTGGTAGATGGCGGAAATAAAGCCGACAACGCCTATCGGAAGAGCGGCGGCAAACAGGTGAAGTCCCTGGGTAACAGTCATGGCGGGATCGATCCTGCCGATGATGAAGAACGCGATGACGAACGCATAGATCGTCTGTGTACTCGGAAGAGCTTCCAGGACCATAACAGATACGAACTTGGACGGATCTTCGGTCAGGACTCCTGCGCCGACCTGCCCGGCAAGTCCGACACCTTTTGATGATCCGATGCCTGCCAGCAAAAATCCCAAAGCAGCTCCCAGTAATGCAACCAACTGTCCATCAATAATTTTCATCGTTTTCTTACCTCCATCTTGATTTTTTCCGCCGCGGCTCCGATGCCTGTCCAGGCAACAGGCTTCAAACATCCGCATCGGACTTTAGTGTGACGTATTTGGTATTTGCTTTCAAAGGTCTGAAGGGCTGGCCTCCGCCTGTGAAAAACTTGCCGAAAAATTCGAGATACTGCAGACGGCTGCAGTGGACGTATGCACCCAGCGCGTTTATGGCAAAATTGAACACATGCCCCACAGCCAGGACGGCTGCGGAAACGATCAGCTTTATAATCAACGGGAACTGGAACATGGTGCCCAGTTCATTCATTATCGACGCGATTATGCCGGTGGCAAGCCCGAGGGCGACAAGCCTCGAATAGGACAATACGTCGCTCAGGAAACTTACGGCGTCGTAAAGACTGGGCAGACCTCCGAAAATCTTGCCGAATATGTTCTTCGAGTTTCTCCCCTGTGTAACGAGCAGTAGCGCAGCCCCTGCCAGTGCCACGTACTGTCCCGCGTTAACAAGAGGAGCAACGGCCTCTCGGTCAACTTCAGGCACATACGGAAGCAGCACCAGTATGATACCTGTATAGAATACAAGTACGAAGCCCACGTCAAACAAAGCATCGAGGTACTGTTTGTCCCGTATAAGGTTAGCTGCTTTTATCCCGAAGCCGACGTACATATGGATGACTCCGAAAAGAAGGGAATAACTCAGGAAAAGTTCGGTCTGTTCGACGGGATTGAGCCACAGTGCGTATTTTGACAGCGATTCTATACCGAACCAGCCTCCGAACATGGCTCCCCAGAATATGGTCGCAACACCGCACCAGAATAACAGCTTGATGAACTTGCGGGTTTCGTCCTCGAGCTTGAATTTCAGGAGAGCAATACCTGTACCGAGGGCCATGATCAACCCGTAACCGGCGTCACCGAACATGATGCCAAAAAAGTTGACAAAGAACAGCGACATGATCAAATTGGGATCTATCTCCCTGCTGCTGGGAAGGCTGTACATTTTCGACACAGGTTCGCCTGCTTCCGCGATGCCTTTGTTTCTCAGAAGCACAGGCGTCTCCTCGTCCTTTTCCGGTTCTGTGATCTCTACACTTACGGTGAACTTCGACTCGACGGATTCCTTTGCTTTTTCTGCTATTTCCGAAGGGATCCATCCATTTATGAGAAATGCTTTCCTCGTCACTATGATCCTGCTGCTGGCCGACAGTTTTTCCTGCTCCATGATAAGGCTGTCATGCAGGACTTCGATGTCCTTCCTGCTGTCAGCGAGGCTTTTGATGCGGTCAGCCACATTGTTCCTCTCCGCAGCGAGTTCCATTAGTTTTATATCGAGCTTTCCGAGGTTCTCCTCAACCATCCCGGTCACAGCCGGGAACGATGTCCTGGAAAATCCGCGCATCTTGAGATATGACATGCATTCCTGTTCCGCATCCCTGTGGACAAGCACATAGACATAATATTGATCTTTGTCGGAAGAAATGACTTTCAGCTCGGAAAACGGCACTTTCTCTTCCAGTTCATACATCAGGCGGTCCATATCGATGCCGTTGGGTATGGTT
>JAAZKL010000024.1 GCA_012799845.1 Clostridiaceae bacterium | reverse complement strand
TGAAAATTTACAAGATCATGAAACAAAACTTCATTACGATACGCCCAGACGAGACTATAGAGGACGCATTGGAGAAAATGAGCAGCATGAAGGTAAACGGCGCGCCCGTGGTCGACAAAAACGACAACCTGGTCGGCATGATCGTCAAAGCCGACATTTACAGATTCCTGATCACACCCGGGCATATCGATAAATGCCCTGTTGAGTGGGTCATGTCAAAAGATGTGATCACGGCCTCGGTGGACGAAGAGGTACTCACCGTTGCCAAACGGCTCAGAAGCAACAACATCATCGCAGCTCCCGTACTTGAAGGCGACATCGTAAGAGGCATCATCAGCATAGAGGACATCCTGGATTTCTATTTAAAATAAATGATACAGTACTCTATATTAGAGTGTCAGCCGACATAAGAGCACTTATTGGATTTAGGCGCCAGGCGCGGTACACAGGCACTTATCAGCAATAAAACAAACGCAGATAAGTGACTATGTGTCATGCCCGGCACCTTATCTCAGCCTGTCTTCGGCACTCGATTTGTTTCTTCCGGCACCGATCTGTTTTCTCCGGTACTGGTCTGTTTTCTCCGGCACCGATCTGTTCTCTCCGGCACCTATCTGTTCTCTCCGGCACCGGTCTGTTTTTTCCGGCACCTGACGCTAACCCTTCGCTTTTGGAGGCTTAAGCGTTGCCATTATCACAAAGCCTGCGGCGGCTGCGGCCCCGGCGATGGCAAATGCCGTGGTGAACGCTTTGGCCGCGCTGAAGTATGCTACGACATATGATGAGACCACTGCGCCGATGCCGAATCCGAGAAGGATCATCCCGTAGATCGTCGCGACGTTCTTGGTCCCCCAGAAGTCGGCGGTAAGCGCCGGAAATACTCCAAGGAAACCGCCGTATGAGAACCCGATCACCGCAATGAACGCAAGCATCAGGTAGCCCTTTGTGAACGAGACCCCTACTATGGAAAGGGCTGCAATAACAAGAAGTATCAACAGCACTCTCTTCCTGCCCAGTTTATCAGAAAGGCCGGCCCAGAAAAGGCGTCCGAATGAGTTGAACCCGGTAATGATCATGACTCCTGCAACGGCAGCTTCCTTTGTAAGGCCGCTGTCCGGCTGCAGCCCGAGGATCTTAGCCATGGGTATCATCATCGATCCTGCGGCTGTCGCGCACATGAATGCAAGGATCACCATGTAAAACTGGGACGTCCTGAGCGCTTCTGAAGGCGTGAAACTTTGCACGGCAACCCCCGCTTTTTGCGCCGGAGGGGTCCATCCCTCGGGTTTGTAGTTTTCCGGAGGATTGCTTATGCAAAACGCTCCTGCCACGTTCACGATCAAGAATGCGACTCCCAATATGGAAAACGTATTCAGCACGCCATATGACGCGATCAATGCTTCGGCAACAGGTGTGAACACAAGTCCGCCAAATCCGAGGGCTGAAACGATGATGCCGGTCACAAGCCCTCTTTTGTCAGGGAACCATTTCTGGCAGCAGGCGATCGTGGTCGTATAGGACATTCCCATGCCAATACCGCCCAATACGCCGTAGGTTAGCCAGAGCAGCCACGGTGTCGCTTGCGAAACGAATCTGACCATAAAGAATCCCGACCCAAGCACGACTCCGGCTGCGATAACCACGACCCTTGGTACCGTCCTTTCCTGCAGTTTCCCTCCAATGGTGCTCCCGACCGTCAGCAGCCCCAGAAGCAGTGAATAAGCCAGTGTTCCGTAAGATGCAGGCCAGTTGAACAAAGCATCGGGCGTTGTCGGACTGATAATCAGGTAAGACTGAAAGACACTCCAAATGTATGCTGTACCCATGCACAACTGAATGGCAATGCTTGCCGCAACAGGTACCCAGCGGTTGAACTTTGGAGTTGCTGTGATACTCCTGTTCATAAAATGCATCCTTTCATACTGGAATTTTATTTTATGTTAGAATTTTCTGTGGATCCTGACGCTTTGAAAAAATCGATACAACTGATGTTTCTTTCAGTTTTTTTATGCCATCTGACCAAATGATAACTGAAATCCGGCATACTAATCAACGGAATTTCAAGAAAAATAAGAAAGCGCAAAAACAGACCTGTAAAGTGGATAAGATTCGTTAGTAACGGCAAACGGCGTACCTGGCGCACTGCTTAATATGGTACGTCAAAGCTTCTGCTGACCGCCTGATACAGAACGTCATTTATTCTGCCATACCTCTTGAAACAGCATGTCATTTATTCTGCCGCATACAAGTTATGCACGTCACTTTTCCATGAAAAAAGTGCCATACAAAGTACGGCACTTTTTTTATCCGAAGCCGTAATACCGGCCGCCGGAACTGTAGCTGCTGTCTACCGGCTCAGGTATCTTTGCCCCGAAACCGCCGGCACCGTTCCTGGTCAGCCCCAGTATCACACTGAAGCGGTATGAGAGGCTTTTGAATCTCGAGGGCCTGACTACCGAGATTTTTTTGATTTCCCTGTCGGGACAGAGATATATTTCGATCCCTTCCTTCTGGTAACGCAGCAGGATATGCGCCAGATCGTTCTGAATTTTTTCAGAGCGCACAATGATCCTGCGGATCCCCGCTTTAAGCAGAAAAGAAGCCGAAGGCATATCCTGCGGGAAAACACACCAGCGGTTGTCATATGTACCCGGCTGTTTCCCGCTGCCGGCCATTCTATTGGAATCCAGCATGAATACGGGAGGAGCATCCGGGCTGATGTCATAACCAGCCAGTTCATCAGCGCCTGTGAACAAAGCTTTCCTGATTTCGCCCACTTTGACGACCATTGAGTATACACGCCCATCCACACCATTGTAAAGGGGTACCGGACGATATCCCATACGCGCCAGGGCCAGGCTTTCGACGACTCCCCTCTCACCCGGCAGATCGACGATGATCATGGTATTGCTTTCCAAACCCTGCAGCCAGTCGACTTCAGGTATTTCAAGCTTAGCGAACACCGTTTCCGCCGTGCTCATGAACATGACGGGCTTTGCCCACTGTGTCCATCGCGCTCCTTCAGGCGCCCATTCCTTATATGCCTCCAGATTGTCTCTCAATGCTGCTTCCTCCCTTCAAAACCAGTAAGGGTATGTCTCTCGCCCTGTCATCTATCCTTGGGAAAGGGCTTATCCTTCCATACAGACCGGCACTCCTGCCGTCCACTGTGAATATGCCCACACACAGGTGGTAAACTTCTCCGTTTGCGTCCGTCAACGGCCGACTCTCAAATTTACGCTGGGCTGCCCAGTTCCCATGATCCCTGCGTGCCATTTTTTCGATCCGCCGCAGTTCTTTTTCAGTTATAGCCCCTTTGATGGAAATGCCTTCGCCCACTCTCCCCAGGGCAGGCTTGTATATCCAGCCGCCGTCCTGCGGCCTGACCGCTTTGGGGTCCCTGGTCTCAGGCAAGAGTTTCTTCCAGGCTGAGACATCGATCCCCAGTTCATCCCATACAAGCGGCAGCCGTTTTGACTGTGTAAGTATGGCAACCGGGTGGTTGCATGAAGCCGTCCGGCAGTCCAGATACCCCCTCCAGTCAGGCCTTCGGGGCAGATTCGTCATCCATTCCAGCGGGAAAAAGCGTACGATCCCGTCTATCGGCCCTTCCTTCCCTTCTATTATACAAACTGCGTTGCCGTCTTTCCACGCGATATGGTCCGGCGCGGCAAAAACCGTGCGGTATCCGTGCTCATCAAAGCAGTCGCTCAGGAATTGCATTACCTGCCGGTCATCCGCATAGGACGTTGCATGGACGAATGCTATAACGCCGCCTTTCACGACACGTTTTTCAAAAGCCTGCAGAAGGATTTCCCCGATGTGCCTTCGGGATTCACAGTTGTCAAAATAACCGCATGCGATCCGCGGCAGGATCGACGCCTCGGCGAGACCTCCGGGCACATCGCTGTTGACTTCCGACACTGCCCAGCCAGCTTCGGTGGGATGGAAATCGAACCGCATCAGCCTGATGTTTTTGCTTCTGTCATAGCCTGACAGCCGGTCCAGCGACCTGATGATCTTTCCGGGCAGTCCAAGTTTCTTCGCCAGGTCCGGCCTGCGGATCAGGGCCTCTTCCATCATCATCGTTTCTTCCGACAACTGCTCGGCCCAGGTTTCCAACCGGGCGACAGTCTCCTGGTCCATCAGTACCACATGCTTCGCCACGGTATTGTGGTCACCGACCTGCGGATCCCATTTATAAGCCTTGAAAATAACGCTATAGCGGTATTCGGAATATTTATTCTCAGGAATCAAAGCCAGTTCGACAGTTTCTTTCATTGTACGGCTCCTTTAGTAAAAAGATCCCGCAAATCATAGCATAGCTCCCGCAGCCGGAATGCTGCCTGTCAGCCACAAACGGCTCCTAATAAACTGCCGGTACACTGTCGTATATCGGGTTTTCGATCATCGGGAACAATGTCACGCTTATCACGGCAAACGCGATATATGCAAAAGCCCAGTACAGTGAGCCGAACAGATATGTGTCGTTGAGGGTTTCGCTCATTTTTGCCCTGCGTATATAGTAACGCTCAACCAGTATCGCCATCGCAGTCAGCGGCAGGACCGGCCAGCCGACCAGGAACTCGATCACTGTATGATAAAAGGAGGTCCAGTCGCCTGCGCACGCCCTTGCCAGTATTATCCCGCTGGCCAGCAGGTAACCGCCGAAGCGGATCCCGCAATAGACGTCCCTGTCAACTGTTATGCGCTCGAAAACCTCTGTAAATGAGTTGACAAGCCTGCCAAGCAGGAACCACGAAACAAGGCCCAGCCCGCCGGCGAAAACGACGCACCACCAACCGGGGCCGTCCCCTATGTTGGCTCCTGAATATATCATCACCAGTCCGAGAAACGCTCCGCTTACAGTGATCAGCGCCGCCCTGTTGTTCATATTCAGCACATCATCGATCCATGAGATATCAAAAAACCGGAAGATCCACCGTATCCCAAGAAAAACCCATGTGTATCCCAGCAAAATGTAAAACAGTATGTAAACATAATCATTCACAACATCAAATGATGCAAGGAACCGCAGTGTAAATACAATGACCAGAAATGAGATCAATGGCAGCAGGCTCAGTACGTGCTTTACAGCCTTATCCCTTCTGACAGGCCTGATCGGCGTCAGTTTGCCATACCATCTGACTATGCTGAATCCTGAATAAACACATGAAGTTACGAATACCAAAACCTCATCAAAAGACATATCAATTCACCCGATCCAAATCAGGCAGCTCGGCCTCGGCCAAATCATGCAGCCGGCATTGAATCAAATCAAGCAATCCGGCTTCAGCCAAATCAGCCAACTCAACTTTACCAATTATACCAGATAAAACAGCAACAGTACATAGCGGAAGTTAGTGTCTGCAGCACATGGCACATACTGGATACAACAATTGTCCGGACCATGGCGTCTGTGCCTTGCAGTTTTTATTCCGGAACAGCAGATGCCTGTTGCTGCATGCCTGTTATTGTATACCTGCTGCTGCATGCCTGCTGCTGTATGCCTGCTGCTGTATGCCTGTTTCCACATACATATTACGCAGTATGCGTTTTGAAGGTCTGTTGCTGATTCATACTTTCAGCAGGCCACGGAAGCCTCGGGACGCGTAATAGGATTCAGCACTGAGCAGTTCATCACGACTGATATTATCGTTCATTATTTACTGGCTCTCCTTCGCATTCTTGATCCACCGGGCGACAGTAACAGTACGGTTTGCCTGGTATTTGACCGCGGCCTCTATGGCTTTTGCATCCCCGATCATGTTGCCGTTCTGGTCGACTGTCACGCTTGTCCCGTAAGGATTGCCTCCCGCTCCGAAAATGACCGTGTCAGTATAGCCGGGAGCCGCGACGATCGCCCCCCAGTGATACATTGATGTATAGATCGTTAAAATGGTCGCTTCCTGCCCGCCATGCGGGTTCTGAGCGGAGGCCATCGCGCTGACAACCTTGTTCATGGTCTTGCCCTGCGCCCAGAGCCCGCCCTGCATGTCCAGGAACTGTTTCATCTGGGACGCAATGTTCCCGAAACGGGTAGGCGTGCTGAATATGATCGCATCAGCCCACTCGAGGTCATCCGACGCAGCTTCGGGGACATCCTTAGTTGCCTCCACATGCGCTTTCCACGCCGGGCTGCCGTCGATCACTGACTGTGGCGCGAGCTCGCGCACCTTCCGTATCCTCACCTCGGCTCCCGCCTCTTCCGCGGCCTCGGCAGCCCATTTCGCCATCTGGTAGTTGGTCCCGCCCATGCTATAGTAAATGATAGTCAGTTTTACTTTACTCACAGAAATCACTCCTTTTATCATGCTGAATGTTTATCGCCAAAGCTTTCAATCTTATTTTGTCCAAACGTATCAAGTATCGTTCTTAACTTTGTACCTGGTGACATCAACTCATTGATGTAATATTTAACTATTACCCATTATTTCGGAATATTAACTGAATATGCAATCGACACGGCGCACGTACATATCTATTGAAAAAAATCCTTCCAACATTGTGCAAACACAGGTGTTTGAAGGATTTTTATGTTCGTCATGAATTTGGTGATATCATCGGGATATCATCGTAATGCCGTTATGATGTCATCATGACGTTATTGTGTTGTTTTTATGGCATCTTAGCAGTATCGCTGCGTTATCCTTGTGTTATCCTTGGCTATCCTTCGCCTTTTCCTCCGGTTCGGCGAGGACGTCAAAACGCTGGCCGCTGTGTTGTCTTTGTGCCATCCATGATATGCACGCCTATGTACCGTGCGTGGCGTCCAGCTTTTCCAGGAGAGACTTTTTCCAGCCTTCTTCGGAGCGGTGGATCACTCTGCCGATGAAACGCCTGCGCAGTTCCTGGATAGAGGGCGAACGCATTTTGAGCATGCGCTGTCCCGCATTCGATTCCTTTATCAATGCTTCATCGGAAAGTGAGAATACTTCACGCCGCATTTGAGTCGCTTCCATTCCGCGGTTCAGCAGCATCAGGAAACGCTCCCATTCAGGGTCAGCCCTGAACAGGTATGTTGCCGCATCTTCGCCCGGCAGCGCAAACTCCACCACTGCTGTCCTGCCGTCCCTGGACGGAACCGCTGCCCAGACAGCCCAACGCAGCGCGTCCTCCTGTTCCGGGGTCAATTCCGCGGTCTCGCTCATATTCGCTTCCGAAGCCGTTTCCTGTTTTGATTCGGTAATTCTCTCAAGCTTTTCGATCTCAGCCTGTTTCAGCGCCTCGAACTCCTCATCCGGCATGCATCTGATGCTGACTGCCATACGTTCATTATCGCATATTTCTTTCAGTTGCTCGTATGCGGAACCCATTTTGCTGTTTCTTACTTTACCATCGATTGCTTTCACCAAAAACGCAGGAAGCTGTTTCAACTGCACCGCGATCCCTTCACGCAGCAATGCGCCGGCTTTCAAGCTTTCTGAGAAGCCAAGGGAGGGGATAAGTTTACTGACAAAGGCAGCGTCATTTTCTCTCTGCTTTCGTATCTGGCCCGTTATCGCCCGCTCCAGCGGATCCAGATCGGAACCGATCATCGAAAGCGTGTAAGCTTCATCCTTATCCAGGATGATCGTCAGCGCATAGTTTTCTTTCTTCATGCCGCTTACAAACGCTAACGGTATACGCCTTGCCCTCAGGTTTGGCGCCAGGATGCAGATACAGTCCGGGTAAACGCTTATTTTCGCATTCCCCTGTAAAACTCCGTAAGAGTATTGCCCTTCAGTCTCCAGCACCGGTTCCCCGGTTACATGGAAAGATGCCAGTACTTTGCTGTTGAACGCATCCAATAGATCGCGATAAAACCATTCGCAGGCCTGTCCCAATTGCGATATGGCTATCGTCTCATCGCCGGTATTGATTTTTACCACGTAATTCTCAAGAACTATGGAGTTCATGTCGGCATAGGCAATGGGCACCCGGTCAAACAAACCGTCCAGGATAAGGCCATCCTCACAGATCAGCAGCTTTGCTTCACCGGATAATCGGGAAGAAGAAACCATTCCGTTGTAGTCAAAATCAACAACTGTTTTATTATCCATAATTAGCCCCCTTTGAATATGGTGTCAGCTACACAACTCAGACACTTGTATCGGCTGTGGCCTTC
The DNA here is from genome assembly GCA_012799845.1 of Clostridiaceae bacterium. Classification (GTDB taxonomy): domain Bacteria; phylum Bacillota; class Clostridia; order Acetivibrionales; family DTU013; genus DTU013. Next base: position 716 of record JAAZKL010000024.1, on the reverse strand, counting down.
GAATGACGTTGTTTTCAGCCTTTCAGCCAGGCATTACATTCTGTGTTGACAGTACCGCACCCATTGAATTTCGCAAAACGCCCAAGACATTTCCCGACCGCATCAGCCAGTTTTTTTGTCAGCTTCGCATTGTCTTCATACCAGATGTTCCTAACTGTCAAAGTGAACGTTCTCTTTTCAACAACTGCCTCCACCCGTACGGCAAAAGACTCCCCGTACAGCAGCGGCAGGACGTAATAGCCATATTTCCGTTTATCTGACGGAGTGTATATTTCCCAGGTGTAGTCAAAGCCGAACAGCGCACGTATGAGCTTCCTGTCCCACATCATGCAGTCAAGCGGTGCGATCAGCTCACAGCGGGGCTTGAATTTGCCGTCCTGCAGAACTGTCTCGATTATCGGCAGATCCTCTGAACGGCAGTACAGGATATCTTTCATGCCCTCCACACTTATTTCGAGTATCATGCCTTCATCTGCCAGTTGCCTGAATGCTTCATTCCTGTCCCGGGCATCCAGATCCCATATATTGAGCCACGCATCCGACGGGCGGTTCCACATCAGGCCGACAGCGCCGATACGCCGAAGCACGCGCCACTTCTTATGCAGAAATCCATCAGGAATCGGATCGGGCGCATTCAGTGTTTCCGCCGGAATGTGCTTTTCGGCAAGATCATAGTATTTCCTTGTACCGTTTTTATGATGGATTACAAGCTCGCC
>JAAZKL010000196.1 GCA_012799845.1 Clostridiaceae bacterium | reverse complement strand
TGGGATCGCCGAAAAACCAGTTGGGCAGAAGCGGATCCTTTGTCAGCCGGAAACTGATCCCATGTTCCTCGATCTTATATGAAACGACATTCACCACGTCCCGGATCACCTGGTCCATGCTGAAGGAGGTGATCTCAGGCTCGACTTTGCCTGCTTCTATCTTTGAAAAGTCAAGGATGTCGTTTATGATGCCCAGCATGCTGTTTGCCGCCTGTATGATCCGGTCGATGTACATGCTCTGAGTCAGGGACGTCCCGGTCCTTTTCAGCAGGTATGACATGCCTGTGATGGCATGGAGCGGGGTCCTTATCTCATGGGACATCCTTGCCATGAAGCTCGATTTGAATTCATTCGCCTCGTCGGCTTCACGTTTTGCCTTTTCCAGGTCGAGCTGGATCTGTTTCCGGTGCCGGATCTCTTTCCGCAGCCGCGCGATCCAGAAGAAGGACACTGTCAGAACGACGACGATCAGGGCGCCGACCACGAGCATGATACGGATGATAGGACCGTAATCCATATCTGTATCCAGTCCGACCCACTTGTTGCTTATGGCGAGCCTTTCGCTCTCGGAGATCGAATCCAAAGTTTTATTGATAATGCCCACCAGCTCAGGCCAGTCCTTCCGGACCGCAAAATACAGCGCCTGCTGTTTTTCCGCCTCAAAAGACACAAGTCTGAGGTTAGTCATCCCGTTTGTGCGTATTATATAATTCGTCGTTGCAAGATTCCCGATAAATGCTTTTTCGCTCCCCGTCGCGACAGCGGTGAGCGCTGCTTCGACAGAATCATAGAGACTGAGGTCGATGTCCGGGTATGACAACAGGTAGCTGTGATGCGAACTGTTTCGCTGTACCGCTACCGCGTATCCTTCCAGATCATCTATGCCCGATACGCCGGTATCGGTATCACGGGTCACGATCACTCTTTTATAGTAGTAGTATGGTTCGGAATAAAGGAAATGCTGTTCTCTTTCGGTTGTTCTCCCGACCGCGGGCAGCATATCGACGCCCCCCGCCAGCGCCAGATCATATGCTTCAGGCCATGTCAGGCCTTTTACAGGTTCAAACCGCAGACCCGTCTTCTTGCTGATCAAAGCAAGAAAGTCCGCAGATATGCCCCTGTATTCGCTGTCTGCATCGATAAACTCAAAAGGCACGAAATCCGGGTCGATGCCAAGCCGGATCACAGGATGCTCTTCCATAAAGATTATCTCATCTTCCGACCAGGTGACGCCGTTCTCGGCGGCAAGGCAAAGCATTGCACCAGATGTCGCAAATGTCGCCGCAGCCGTTGCGGCAACGATTAGGATCATAATGACATTCTTTTTGATAAAATTCATCATATCCCCGCATATTCCAGCTTTGCCCGCTCTAATCCGACCTTACCTGTTTGCACGCCTTTTGATAACAGATCTGCTTTCCGGTGTACCAGGTGATATTCCCTGAATTTCAACTGAACTACCTTAGTATAAATAGTATAACATTTTGTATATTCCTGTCAATTCATGGCATAAATGCGCAGGCAAAAAGGCCGCCCCTCAATTGAAAAGAGCCGCCTTATCCATAAAGACGGCCCCCTCTATTGCACGCAGGTATGCTCTGCTTTTCCGGATATATCCCCTTATTCAGAAAACATTGGTGTGGACAGGTAGCGCTCGCCGGTGTCGGGCAGGATGGCTACTATGACCTTGCCAGCGTTTTCGGGGCGCTTTGCGAGCTCGGACGCTGCCCATGCCGCCGCGCCGGAGGAAATGCCGACCAGGAGCCCTTCGGTCCGGGCCAGTTCGCGTCCGGTCTCAAACGCGTCCTCATTCTTTACCCTGATGATCTCATCGTATACATTCGTATTCAAAACATCCGGAACGAAGCCTGCGCCGATGCCCTGGATCTTATGCGGTCCCGGATTGCCGCCCGACAATACCGGTGAAGCCTCCGGTTCCACGGCTACGATTTTTATATCCGGGTTCTTCGATCTCAGAAACTCGCCAGTGCCGGTGATGGTGCCGCCGGTGCCTACTCCGGAGACAAGGATGTCTACCTTTCCGCCCGTGTCCTCCCATATCTCGGGACCTGTCGTTTCCCTGTGGATCTTTGGGTTGGCCGGGTTTTCGAACTGTCCCGGGATGAAGGCGTTCGGGGTCTCCGCCGCAAGTTCTTTCGCTTTCTCGATCGCGCCGCGCATGCCTTTGGAGCCCTCGGTCAGGACCAGTTCGGCGCCGTATGCCTTCAGAAGGTTCCTGCGTTCTATGCTCATCGTTTCAGGCATCGTGAGGATCACACGGTAACCGCGCGCCGCGGCGACAGAAGCGAGGCCGATACCGGTATTGCCGCTGGTCGGTTCGATAATGACCGAACCAGGCTTCAGCAGTCCTCTTGCCTCGGCATCGTCGATCATCGCCTTCGCGATCCTGTCCTTCACGCTGCCCGCCGGATTGAAGTATTCCAGCTTGCCTATCACAGTCGCTCCAAGCCCATGCTTCTTCCCGTAGCTGGTGAGTTCAAGCAAAGGCGTCCTTCCAATGAGATCGGTGAGATTTTTGTAAACTTTCGACATAGCACATCCTCCTTAATCTATACATATCATTATAACTTGTTTTACATCATTTGTATCGTACATATAATTCATATATGTTTAGTATGCTATACCCATAATACAGTACCGTGCAATATTTGTCAATAGTTTTTCAAAAAAATATATATAAAATATATGAATTGTATGCTATTGACAAGTACGGCATTTTAGCCTATCATATATAAATACATACTAATTATATATGAAATGAGGAATTTGCAATGAGAATCTCCGCCAAGGGACGTTACGCGCTGGCAGCCGTTACTAACATGGCGCAGCAGCATGACAGCGGTGAGTGTATCACTGTTATCAGCATCTCGGAAAGGCTGGGCATCTCAAAAATATACCTGGAGCAGGTCTTCTCGATGCTGAAGCGCGGCGACATCGTCAGATCCGTCAAGGGCGCGCAGGGCGGCTACCAGCTTGTCCGGACCCCCGACCGGATAACGGTGCTGGATGTGCTGTCAGCCGTTGAAAACTCTTTGTTCGAAGCAGTGGAAGACACCGTGCCTGAAAAAGCGCCGGAAATCGAAGCGGCAATGCGTTCGTCCGTATTCGATGCAATGGACAAAGCAATCAGCGGCACATTATCCCGGATCACCCTGGAGGACCTGGTCGTCGAGGCTGATAAGCACAAGGGCGGACAGGCGATCATGTATTATATATAAAAGGAAATGAAATTCGTAACGATGAACAGCCAGGGATTTTATTATATTCGACAATCAGATATGTAGTATATCCACTATAGGACAGAGGTATGTTTATGGAATTTGATACTTTATGCATCCACGGAAACGATACCAGGTACGACTCCAGCGGAGCGATCAGCGTCCCGATCTTCCAGTCGGCTACTTTTGCGCATCCCGGTGTCGGGCTGAGCACGGGATATGATTATTCCAGGCTGCAGAACCCTACGCGGGAGCACCTGGAGAAAACTGTCGCCAGGCTTGAGAACGGCATCGACGCCATGGCGTTTTCAACAGGGATGGCCGCCATCTCCGCTCTTATGGAAATCTTTCATCCCGGTGACCACATCATCGCTTCAGATGATCTGTACGGCGGCTCTCACAGGCTGTTCAGCCATATATCAGGCAAAAACGGGCTTTCCTTCGATTATGTCGATATCTCGGACACAGCAAAGGTCGCATCTCTCATAAGAGCCGAGACAAAGGCCGTCTTTGTCGAGACGCCTACAAATCCAATGATGAATGTCACCGATATCGCTGCTGTTTCAGAACTCTGCAGGAAAAACAGCCTTCTGCTGATCGTGGACAACACTTTCCTGACGCCGTATTTCCAGAATCCGCTGGATCTTGGCGCCGATGTCGTGGTCCACAGCGGCACGAAGTATCTCGGAGGGCACAACGATACGCTGGCCGGTTTCCTGGTGGTGTCGGACGCAGCCTTGTCGGAACGGCTGCGCTTCATATATAAAACGACAGGCGCGTGTCTCTCGCCTTTCGACAGTTGGCTAATGATCCGCGGGATAAAAACGCTGGCTGTCAGGATGGAGCGCCAGCAGGAAAACGCGGCGAGGATCGCCCGCTGGCTCTGCGCGCATAAGAAGATCAGAAAAGTATATTATGTCGGGCTGCCGTCCCATCCTCAGTATGAGATTTCGAAGAAGCAAACCACCGGTTTCGGAGCTATGATATCGTTCGAAACGGACAGTGAGAAAACTGCCCTGGAGCTTCTTGAGCGCGTAAAGCTCATCCGGTACGCAGAAAGCCTCGGCGGAGTGGAAAGCCTCATCACATATCCGATGCTGCAGACCCACGCCGACATACCGAAGGAAGAGCGCGAAGCCAAGGGCATAAATGAACGCCTGCTGCGTCTTTCCGTCGGGCTGGAATCGACGGCTGACCTTATCGCGGACCTGGACCAGGCGCTGGAGACAGATTGATACAGCGCATTGGGCATTGGGTATCAGGCATTGGGTATCAGGCATTAGGCATTAGGCATTAGACATTAGGCATTGACCGACATATTGTATCGGAGGCTGATCAGACATGGCATATTCATTTGATAAAATCATAGACCGCCGCGGAACCGACTCACTGAAATATGACCTTGCCGCAAGGAGAGGGATGCCCGGTAATGTCATCCCTTTATGGGTGGCGGACATGGATTTCCCGTCCCCTCCGGAGGTACTGGAAGCACTTGTTGAGAAAAGCCGCCACGGCATTTTCGGGTACAGCGACACCATCAGCGACGACTATTTCAACGCATTGGCCGACTGGTACTCCAACCGTTTCGGATGGCAGCTTTCTCCAAAATGGCTCGTAAAGACTCCCGGTGTCGTTTTCGCGATCTGCACTGCGATCCGCGCGCTGACGGACGAAGGCGACGCCGTCCTGATCCAGGAGCCCGTCTACTATCCTTTCGCCGGCTCCGTACGCGCAAACGACCGCAAACTGGTCGTCAATGAACTGGTTTATCGTGACGGCAGGTATTCCATAGATTTTGCCGACTTTGAGGAAAAAATAGAGAAGAACAGGGTAAAACTCTTTATCCTCTGCAGCCCGCATAATCCGGTCGGGCGCGTTTGGACGAAAGAAGAGCTTGCCGCAATGGGAGAGATTTGCCTGAAGTACGGCGTCAAGGTAGTTGCGGATGAGATCCACGAAGATTTCGTTTATCCGGGATACCGCCATCATGTTTTCGAAACTGTAATGCCGGAATTCGCGGACATAACCATTACCTGCACGGGTCCGACCAAGACGTTCAACATGGCGGGCCTGCAGATCTCGAATGTTTTCATATCGAATACAGACCTGCGGAAACGCTTTAAACAGGAACTTGAAAGGACAGGCTACAGCCAGCCCAACATAATGGGGCTTGTGGCATGCAGGGCTGCATACAGGCATGGGGCAAAATGGCTGGATGACCTGATAAGCTATCTTGTCTCAAACCTGGATCTGTTGCGTGACTTCCTCAGGAAGGAACTCCCGTTCATCAGGCTTGTCGAGCCGGAGGGCACATACCTGGTCTGGCTCGACTTCCGGGCGCTGGGCCTGCCGGATAAGGAACTGAACGAACTGATCGTGCATAAAGCAGGTCTGTGGCTGAACTCGGGGCCAATGTTCGGCGCCGGCGGAGAAGGATACCAGCGCATAAATATCGGATGCCCCGCGGCAATTCTCCAGGAAGCTCTTGAAAGGCTTAAGAAGGCTTTCAACAAGGTCTGATATATACAACGTATGTCCAGACCAATAATTATCACCTTCCTTTACAGGTGCTTTGCCGAAGAATAATCTCAATAAATATGCTTTATAAACGCATAACACCGGCCATACATTTTCCGGCCGGTGTTTTTTGCGTATTCTGCAGTTATTTCCCGCCATACAACGCTCCGGTCATGCCCTTCAGGAATCTCAGGTTCATTATAATTATTTGGGCTTTCCACCAGGTTTTCGCTATATGCCACTGCTCTTCATAGTCTTCCCAGTTCCAGTTGACTGACCAGGTGCCGTCCGGCTGCTGTGCTTCTTTTATAAAGCTGCATTCTTGTTCCGCCAGTTCCGCAAAGCTCTTATACAGGTAGCTGTCCCTGCTCATAAAGAAGTTCGAAGGCTTGCACACATATTTCGTTTTCCATGACTCCGTATCCCATGTCATGACCTTTTTGATCCTCTCCACAAGGATCTGTTCCAGTTCTGCGATGTCCAGCTCGTCGGCAAGACCTGCCTTGCTGCTGTGCCCGGCTGACTCCGCCCCTTGGCCGTGCCCGGCTGACTCCGCCCTGCGGCAGCACTCGGCCAGTTTCACATAACAAGCCAGGGTATGCATCTCGTCGCACTTGTCGGTCTCCTTCAGGCAGCGGATCGCTTCCTTCGCGATGCCAAAGCATTTCTTGAAAAGACCGCTGTCTTTGTCCGCAAACATCAGGGCAAATCCGGCCAGTGCGGCAGTAGGGTTGTAGTTGATATCGTCATGGGTCCGGCTGTCATAAGTCCACCAGGATGCACGGGGGTAGTCATTGTTCGACGGCACGGTATAAAGCCAGCATTTGCCGTTGAAATGACTGCCGCTGTCCAGGTACGCAAGGATGCCCCGCACGATCGGATGATCCTCTTCGAGGGCGATCTCATGCAGGATCTCCGTCGCAGTCCACGTCTGTATCGGGGCAGAGTTGGGGTTGAACGAATCCGCTTCCAGGGCATGCCCAAACCCTCCGTCTTCATTCTGATACTCTGCAAGCGCCGACAATACGGCCTCCCGTCTCCCATTCTCAAACAAAAATCTGAACCGCTCCCGGTCCAACGGCCTTGCGTTCAGGCATATCCATTTCCTTGCTTTATCGAAAACACAGTTTCCCATTCTGATTTCCCCTTTATGCTTTTTATAAATAGCGTACAGCGATATCGGAAATTCGTATAGAATAAATGCGACATCTGCAAAACCAATTATGGATGAACACAGCGCCAATGCTGCCAGTACTTATGTTGTCAGCGGAACTGCCTGCTTCATCCCGAGAGCGAACGCCTTCGCCTCGCTCGGGGTTATGCCGTGGTAACTCTTGAACTTCCTCATCAGATGGGACTGGTCGCTGTAGCCAAGCTGGTATACAGGATCTTTTACATCCTGTGAGAGGAGGATGCCCCTCCAGGTATTCTGGTATCTTATCAGACTGGCAAATTCCTTGGGTGACAGGTCCATCCTTGCGCGAAACAGCCGTTCCAGGTGCCTTCTGCTGGCGAAGCACCTCGCGGCAAGCTCGTCTATCCGGATATTGCCCCTGTCCTTCAGTACCTGGAAAACCGCATCCGTGAAGACGCTGTCCTGATACCTGACGTTTAGCTGCTTTGCCAGGATACTATCCGAGAGTCTGATAAATTCGTCAAAACGGCTGTCTATGTCCAGGATCTTCCGCATCTCGTTCACAAAACGGCCCAGGAATTGCTCCCCCTGCAGGAACATGTTTCGTGTGTTCAGCAACGATTCGCCGCAGAACAGGGAGAAACTCCAGGCATAGAACCTTACCGCAAACCTTTCCTTGCCAGTGAGTATTGAAATATGACTGCAATAAGGCTTGTCATTGACACCGCAGAAAGTCACGTCAAAACAGCCTTCTTTACCCACCGAAAATATGATATCCACACAGGTATCAGGAATCACAAGGCTGTCGTACGCTTCTGCGATATCTTCATAATGCCAGTAGCATCGTATGTACGGAGCCAGCGCCTCGCAGGGAGGTTTCTCAATATACGTCGGATTCCTGCTGCCTGCGGTCAGCGGCATATACAGATTCCTGAAATTCATGCATTTACTCCTTTAAGCTCTGCCCTGACTGTTTTTCCCGGATAGTGTACTCAAAAGTGCAGTTTATGTTAAAATAAAATATGTACGCATAAACATTATACCGCACCCGGAAGCATATATAAAGAATGACGGCTTCGTCGAACCGTTCCGGGCAAATTAATCTGAAGAAAGAGGAAGACCGTATGGATGTAAGGATCACTGACCTGTTTGATTTGAACGAATGCTTGGAAAGGGATATTTTCAGCGGCCTGGAGTATCCATGGGAGGCTCTGCCAAGAATCAGGACATTCCTCCTGGAATTCGCGAAAGCATTGCCTGACGATTTCGAGCAGATAAGCGAATTCGTATGGGTCGGCAAAGGCACGACTATCGAAAAGACTGTGACTATAAAGGGCCCGGCTATTATCGGATACGACTGCGAACTCAGGCAGTGCGCCTATATAAGGGAAAATGTGATAATAGGTAATGAGTGCGTCATCGGAAACTCCACCGAGCTGAAAAACGCGCTTCTGTTCAATAAGGTCCAGGTGCCGCACTTCAATTATGTCGGCGATTCGATACTCGGTTACAAAGCACATGCGGGGGCAGGCGTTATCTGCTCGAACCTGAAATCTTACAGTACGAATGTCACAGTGACCGACGGAATCAGGACGATAGAAACGGGCCTGAGGAAATTCGGCGCCATGATCGGCGACAACTCGGAGGTCGGCTGCAACAGCGTGCTGAACCCCGGAACAGTCATAGGCAAAAACTGCATCGTCTATCCCTTGACCTCTGTCAGAGGATATGTGCCCTCAAACCACATACTGAAAAACAACGGCGTGATGGTGATAAGGACCTGATAAGCCAGCCAGGCTTATCTTCTGTCTGCCAGGCTTCTCTTATCCTGGTCCGATCAGCCCAGCCTCTCCTCTATCACCGCGACCAGCTCTGAGGCGCGTTTGGCTATATAGTCCCTGTCCTTGCCTTCGATCATGACGCGTACCAGCGGCTCAGTGCCTGACGGCCTGATCAGCACCCTGCCCTCTCCCCTGAACTCATCCTCCAGTTCACAGCAGAGCTTTGCAACAAGCTCGTCTTCCATATACCTGTGCTTGTTTTCGTTCCTGACTTTTGCATTCTCCAGCACCTGGGGCAGCACCTGCATGACGCCTGCCAGGTCGGACAGCTTCCTGCCGGTCGTCTTCATCACGTTCAGGAGCTGAAGGGCTGTCAGCAGGCCGTCTCCGGTAGTGTTATGCTTCAGGAAGATAATATGTCCTGACTGCTCGCCGCCAAGTATGTATCCCTTGTCCAGCATCTCCTCGAGCACATACCTGTCGCCCACTTTCGTTTTGACCAGCTTCAGACCGTTTTCCCCCGCCATGATGTCCAAACCGAGATTGCTCATGACAGTGGCAACTATCGTATCATGCGCGAGCTGTCCGGTCTTTTTCAGTTCAAGCCCGATTACCGCGAGTATCTTGTCACCGTCCACCAGTTCACCGTTCTCGTCCACGGCCAGGACCCTGTCAGCGTCTCCGTCAAATGCCAGGCCGACATCGGCCCCGCACTTTCTGACATGCTCCATCAACTGCGACATATGGGTCGAACCGCAGTCACGGTTTATGTTCAGTCCGTCCGGGCTGTTGTTGATCGGGAATACCTGCGCTCCAAGTTCCTCAAACAGCATCGGGGCTGCCTGGTATGAAGCGCCGTTGGCACAGTCCAGCGCGATTTTCAGGCCTTTCAGGTCATGATCTATGGTGCTCTTCAGGAAATCGACATAGTCACGCAGGGTGTTGCCGGCAGTCTTTCTCCTGCCCACTCCGGCGCCGTACGGAAGCTGCGTGTTGTCAAACCCGTTCCTGGCGATCTCTTCGATTTTGTCCTCTGTCGCGTCGGGCAGCTTGTATCCATTTGAATCAAAGAACTTGATGCCGTTGAATTCGAACGGATTGTGGGAAGCTGATATGACCACTCCGGCATCAGCTTTATAGTGTCTTGTAAGATATGCCACCGCTGGCGTCGGAATAACACCCAGGCAGACCGCTTCAGCTCCAACAGAGCAGATACCGGCCACCAGCGCGGATTCGAGCATCCCGCCGGATATTCTTGTATCCATCCCCACCAATATTTTAGGAGTCCGATTCGTCTCGGATGTAAGCACATAAGCTCCTGCCTGCCCGAGTTTATACACAAGCTCTGCTGACAGTTCCGTGTTTGCGACTCCCCTTACTCCATCTGTTCCAAAAAGTCTTGCCATATATTTCCCCCTGATGAATAAGTTTGAAAATAATTATTACATCATTATAATAATGCAACTTACACATGCAATTCAATGCTTTTGCATGCATTTTTTTGCATTTTTCACTTTTACTGCATCATTGATCCCTGGAAGGCTGCATCAGGCGAAATCCCGTCAGTCCCCCGTAATTCAGCAATTTCTGGATTTCGGATCATGATTTACGGTTCATGGATTTACGGATCATAATTTCTCTTATCAGGACTCCTTTGATCATGGATCCGCTGATCATGGACGCTCCGATTCACGGATTCTCCGGAGGGTTCTCGTCTGCCGGTTCTTCATCTGTCGGATCATCCTCGGGCGGCGTTTCCGGAGTCTTGCTTATCCTGACCTCCACATAGACTCTTTGCACAAGACTGCCGCTTTCAGGCAGGTTCATGTTCAACTGGAGCTGGTGGGTGCCTTCTCCCAGATCAGCGACGTCCACCGCAGGTCTGAGCGAGGAAGGAACTATATTATTCAATTCAGACTGTAATCCTCTGAACTGTACCAGCGCCTTATCCGTAATGATTTCATATATAAGCGATCCGTCGTTCTTTGCATTCAGTATCGATATTTCATCCTTCGTGAATTCAAAGCCTCTCACAGCAAGCTTTTCAACGTCTATGGAAACCCTGATCTCTTCGGGCGAGTTTACCAGTTCCGTTCCTTCGGGTATCACCAGCGGGATCGTGGTATTGAGATCCTTATCCAGCCCGTCGATGTCCAACTGCTCCGTCTTGATCTCCTTCAGGTTCTCAAGTACTTCGGGAGCGCCTTTCAGCAGCACTCTGTAAGGTTCTATCACCCTGTTGCCAGCGATCTCGATGTGGTTCGCGGCAAGCCTGCCTCTTGTCACAAGTGATACGAGTACTTCCTTCGCTGTCTCCACCCTGACGTTGACTTTCATTTCCTTGCCAAGACCGGGGATTTCGTTGCCTTTCTTGTCAAACACCCTGCACTGGACCTGCTGCACGATGTCCCTGTCAACATCCGTCAGTTCAAGGAACGCCTTTATTGAGCCGATGTTGTCGATGATGGCTTCTTCCATGTATACAGGCATCTCGCTGTTATCCAGGACCGACGCGCTCAGCAGCACATAACCCGGTTTCATTGTTATGCTGGATATAAGATCCACTTTGAAATATTTGAGCTTTTCCCTGTAAAGCTGGACATCTATCTCTTTGGGGGTATATGACTCGACCGTCACATTCTTGAACAGGCATACAGGCTCTGAGACCGCCAGCTTCCTGTCGCTTACCGATTTGATCTGCGAATAGTCCAGGAATACGTCAAAATCTGTCGACCTGATCTTGTCGACCACACCGCTGCGTCCCCTTATGGTTATATCGATGAATGTCCTGGGTGTTCCTCTCAGCCTGTAGTTGTTCTGATCAAGATAATCCCTGTTGACTTCGGTCACAGGCACGTTGTATACGGTCACCGTTTTGAAAGGATTGGTAACGTTTGATACATAAAGCCAGAAAAGCAGCGCTATTAAGAACGCAAGGATTTTTATCTTAATGTCTTTCTTGAACCAATTGCCGATTTTCACCTGGTTTTGCCCCTCCACAATATCAGTTTTTTGGGATTTGCCTCACGTTCAGGCAGAAGGTTCCTGTTCAGCGCCTTCCTCAGCGTGTCGGATGTAAGGTTCCTGGTCAGTCCGCCATTGAGGGCGAAGGATATCTTTCCGGATTCCTCGGAAACGACTACCGCGATGCAGTCCGACACCTCAGTGATGCCCAGCGCCGACCTGTGCCTCATTCCGAGTTCCTTGCTGAGGCTCGGGTTGTCTGTCAGCGGCAGCAGGCAGGCGGCAGCCTTGATCTTGTTGTCGCGTATTACAACGGCTCCGTCATGCAGCGGAGTGTCGGGAGTGAAAATGTTGATGAGCAGTTCGCTCGAAACCTGTGAGTCAAGCTCTATCCCGCTGTTGATTATCTCCCCGATCTTGACGTCTCTCTCTATGACGATAAGGGCGCCTATATATTTGGAAGAAAGGTATGTGCAGGTTTTTATGATCTCCTCGATGACGGCTGTGGTCTGGACCCTGATGTTGGACGCCTCGTCGAAATTCAGCAGATCCTTGAACCTGCTCCTTCCTATTTTCTCAAGAGCCCTCCTGAGTTCAGGCTGGAAAAGCACGATGGCGCCTATGGCCAATACCGACAGTATCGACCTGAGCATGAAGTTGATCGTCTTGAGTTCGAGAAAACCGCTCATCTCCGTTGCGACGATGATAAGAAGGAGACCTTTTATCAACTGCCAGGCGCGTGTTTCGCGCACAAGGACGATGAGCTTGTAAACGACCCAGGTTACGATGCCTATATCCAAAAAGGCGCGGACTATGTACAAAGGATCATCCAATCCCATATAGCCGACAAAATTATTAAACAGATCACGCAGGTTTATGTTGCTGAACAGATCCAAATATTTCCACACCCCTGTATGTGTAAAACTGAAGTATCTCTCATATGAATTATACCTTTTTTATCTCATATTTGTTAAGAAGTTTTCAATAAATAAGCAAAATAATTATTGGAAGTATTGTATACAATCTACAATACAGCCGGACTTTTGTCAAACGGCACAGCCGGCATTTGTGGTTTGTGAAGCCTATCCTCGTCGACAGATACGGTTTGCACTCGTCAAACGTTGCCGGGATAAACATGTCTCAGATGCTCCATGGCGCTCTTTTTCGCCGTCTCCAGCGTTTTCAGGGGTGTTGGCGCTATGCGGAGCATTTTATAATTTGGGAAGAAGCGAGACAGGTGCAGCACGATGTCCCTGTCAATGGAAGAAAGCCAGCGGGCAAGTTCCCCGATTTCCCCAGGTGAATCGTTCAGGCCGGGGATCACGAGCGTTGTGACCTCAACATGGCAGTGTTGCGCCGCTCTTTCCACGGTTCTCCTGACATGATCCAGGCCGCCCTTGCAGTACCTGGTATAGAAGTTCCCGGTAAAGCCCTTGACATCTATGTTCATTGCATCGATATACGGAAGCAGTTCCTTAAGGGGCTCTTCGTTTATGAAGCCGTTTGTCACCAGCACATTCACGAGCCCCTTTTCCCTGACGAGTTTTGCAGTCTCCAATACGAATTCATACCATATGGTCGGTTCATTGTATGTATATGCAACGCCGATATTGCCGTGGCTGGCATATTGCTCAGCAAGACGAGCCAGGCTTTCAGGCCTCAGCTCAGACAACCTGACGCCCCTGTGGTTCCATGCGTACGCTTGCTCATCGCCAGACCCGGTGCGATCATCCCGGCTGTCCGGTACCAGTTCATTTTCACGCCCTGAGGCACGATCACCCCCATGGGCGTCATCCTCCCCATGAGCGTCATCCTCCCCATGGGTGTCATCCTCCCCATGGGCGTCATCCTCCCCATGAGCGATGGACCAGTTCTGGCACCAACTGCACCTGAAATTGCAGCCGAATGTGCCGGCTGACAGTATAAGGCTGCCGGGATGGAAATGGTACAGTGGCTTTTTTTCTATCGGATCGAGAGCCACCGAAACCGCATATCCGTAATTCAGCGAAAACAGCCTGCCGTCGATATTCCTGCGGGCACGGCACACACCTGTCATACCCGGCCTCAATGAACACCGGTGCGGACAGAGTATGCAGCGGACGCTGCCGTTATCCAACTTTTCGTAATACGCAGCTTCCTTCATTGCCTACCTCATTGTAATGTGCAGCTTTTTCAGTGTACATTTCATCGTAATACAGATGCTTTCATAGCCCACTATATCATAATGCTTGTATTTTGGGCTCACCTGTGATGTATTGATCTGTATCACTTGTGCTGTATCACTTGTGCTGTATCGCTCAATATCACCCGTGCCGTATCACTTCAAAGCGCTCCATCGTATACTTCTCATCGGGCTTGATGCCTGCTTTCTGAAGTGCTATGGCTACCTGCTGCTGCGGAGTGTCGACGCCTTCCAGGTCGGGGAGCAGAAGACCCGAGCGCCTGCCCGCCCTTACGATGACGCCGTACCTTTTCACATCCAGTTCATCCATGGAACTTATAGCTTCGGGCTCTCCGAGAACGTCCACCGAATACACCAGATCATCCAGTTCATCTTCCGTCACAGGGTCGAACCTCCGATCGTGGATGCCTGCACTGATGGCGTTATGTATAATCTCTGAAGCGATGTTTTTTCGTGTCGGCATTATGGTCCCAATGCAGCCCCTCAGCCTTCCATGCTTCCTGATCGAGACAAAGACTCCCGCCCTTCCCGACCGCATTTCCTCCGGAAGCACTTCCGGGACATCGATCATGGTACCGTTCAGGACATACATTTCGAGCGACTTCCTGGCAAGAGCGGTATATGGATCTTCGGCGTTCCGTATCGTGCTTATCTCTTCTATATCTCTCCTGTCCAGCCTGTCAAGCAGGGTTTCTTCCTGTATCTTCGAGACCGGCGTGAACTCCGCAACAGCATAACCCACACCAAAGGGACCTTCATATGAATAGACTTCCGACTTGATTTCGAACTCGTCCAGCGCGCCGAACATCATTATAAAGGACCGCAGTCCGCATTCTCCTGCCTCTGCAAGAAATTCCTCGTCAAATCCCATAATCGCTTCACGGTCGGGCCCTTTCAGATACTCCATGAGCCTGCCGTCGAATTCGGGACCGCATTCGTTGAAACCGTACTGCCCGTCCGGAGCGAGCCTGTGGGACAGATCTCCGCTCGCTATGAACACCACCGACTCATCGGAGTTCTCAATAGCTCTGGCTATGCATCCTCCAAACCTGTACAAGTCCTTGAATGGCATGCCTGCTACGGAAATGTGGACGAGTTTGAAGCTGTCATAAACCTTGTTGATAAAATACAACGGTACCATTACGCCATGGTCCAGTTCTTCTGATATCCGGTATCTTACCATAAGCGAGTCATCAAGACCGCCGCAGGGGATGCCCTGGCTGTTGGCCAGCCTGGTGATTTCTCCGGCCAGCTTCAGGTTGTTCTCGTAACTCAGCTTTACTCCCACGGCGCCGAATCTTCTAAAATCACCTGACAGCACGCTATTGCGGTTGATGAAGATGAAATCCTGGAATGCAGGCGCATGCGGGGATGTGACAACGATCGTCGACGGCTTAATCTTCGCTACCTCCCGGGCAAACCTCTGAAGCGCTCCTACTGTTGCGGCAGCCCCCATTTCTTCGCCCTTCCCCACCTCGTGCACCACTATGGGCGGGTGCGGCGTAATGAATGTCCGTTTTATCTCTCCCATATGCCCACGACCTTTCCGCTGTTATATCAGTCTCTCAATTTCCGAACAGCAGCATATACGCAAAGAAGCTGAAGGATGTCAGTATAAATCCCAGTGTAATTATTATTGCTATCCATCTTACCATTTTTCTATCCATGAAAATTCAACCTCGAATCTGTTGTGCAAACCGGTTCGACTGCTGTGTTCTATCACTAAAGTTTATCGTTTCGCATACCGGCTCTTTATCGTTGTGATTATAATGGTGTTTATATCGGTTATGCTTTATTATAGTCTTTATCACAGCGTTTTTCTGCTATACATCATAGAGTTTATCTAATCGTTTTTTGATATACCATAGTGTTTTTCGCAGTGTTTTTCGCAGCGTTTTTCGCAGCGTTTTTCGCAGCGTTTTTCGCAGCGTTTTTCGCAGCGTTTTTTGCAGCGTTTTTCGCAGTGTTTTTCGCAGCG
>JAAZKL010000195.1 GCA_012799845.1 Clostridiaceae bacterium | reverse complement strand
GGACGGTTCTTCTGACATGTCAGAAGAACCGTCCCCCTGACAGGACCGTCCCCATGACAACTTTCTCCATTAAATACTAAATACAGTCCTTCCGGCAACATCACCATAAAATTATGCGCTTTCATGATAGCGATACCTCGCGCAGCCTCAACGAAAGCTCCGTCTGCGGCGGTTATCACATATTCAGCGCAGACAGTTCCGTATTTATATTTTTCAAATTAAGCGCAATATCCTCTATCGATGAGAAAGTAGACGTGATCTCCTGCATCGTGGCAGCCTGCTGCTGCGTGGCGCTGGCGATCGATTGGATCTCGCCAAGGGACCTGTCCACCAGTACGTTTATCTTTGTGATCATTTCGATAAGCTGACCGCTGTTTTCAGATGAACCTACTGAAACTTCTTCTATTTCAGCGATCTTAGACTTGAGCATATCCTGGACCCGAATCAGTTCATCGAACTTCTCCGCCGTTTGGGTCACTCTCTCTATGGACGCTTTTATGGTCTCGGTCCCGTTATCTATAGTTTCGTAAACAGAGTTCGTCTTCTGCTGCAACTCATGCACAAGATTGCCTATGTTTGCCGCAGCCTTGCCTGACTGCTCGGCCAGCTTCCTTATCTCGTCTGCAACGACCGCAAAGCCCTTTCCTGCCTCTCCGGCTCTTGCAGATTCGATCGAGGCGTTGAGTGCCAGCAGGTTCGTCTGGCCCGATATTGATCTGATCATCTCCAGGATGCTGTTTATCTCACGGGTGGTTTCCAGCAGAGAGAGCATTACCTGCCTGATGTTATGAGTCGATTCCTTTATCGTATTCATGCCTTCTATGGTCATATCCATGTATCCCTTGCTCTGCTGCGTCGCTGAATAACTGGCGCTGAATGCGTTTGTTATCTCGGCCGATTTTACGGCTACCGTATCAAGATCTTTCGAAATGTTTTGGATCGAATCCGAAGATGTCTGGACGAATTGCAGGTTATCCTTGCAGTTATTGACCGCAGACAACGCATTGCCTGCTATTTCCGAATTCGCCTTCGTTGTTTGTTCGATCGCGGCAGCGAACTGGTTTACAGTGTCAAACAGAACCTGCGAGGCGTTTTGCGATTTTTCCGAAACCGAGGTAAGCGTATTAAGGATCTGTTTTTGCTGCTCCGAATCCGCAAGTGAGTTGAACATATTGTTGAGACGGCGCATAAGCAGGTTGAACAGGAGGAACAGGGCGACAAACTCGATTATATACCCCGCCAGTTTCGGCACGTATTCATGTATCATACCTTCGGCCTGCAGCCTTGGATACTGGGATATGGCAAGGTTGAGTAATCCAAGTACAAATGTGGTGAAAGTAAGCTTCCTGTCATAGTAAAGACAACTCAGTATTATAGGAAACATATACGTAAGATAAATTCCGATGTTATGGTTGGTTGCCAGCATCCCAATGACCAGTGTGCTGATGACCACGCTCGCGTACTTTACATAAACCGGCTTGATATTTCTTCTTGCTGCGATGAAGTTAAGCACCACAAGGGCTACGGTTACCACTGTAAAAATAATCAACTGGCCCATATTGATCTTGAACAGGCCGGCCAGTGTCATGATGAAAAGCAGGGGATAAATCACCAAACATACAATTAGCAGGAGGGTAGATGCCAGTTTGTTTACTTCCTTATCATTTAACAGAATAAACGATCTCTTATCCATTGTACATCACTCCTGTCTCGGTCAAATAAAGTGTCTAACTTTGATTTTATGTAAAGTATATGTAAAATTATAACATAGCATGAGGCAAATTCAAGAAAAATCAAGAAAAAAATGGTGTTGGTGCCATTCATGTCCCCGGCAGCCTGTGATATCCAATAAATAATAATATTGATAGTAACAAAGAGATACGCCCGTCAGACGCAGGATATCTGCATGATGCGTGCTTCTAGAAAAAGCTCAGTTGTTCAGGTTGTTTGACTTCATAAGTATGCAGGTATCTGAAAATTTCATTATTATCGCAAACGATGCCATGCTTCCTGCATTCGTCATAGAAAATTTCCATCAGCTTCCCGTTATTGTCGCTCGTCACTTCGTAGCTGTATCCGTATTTCCTGTGATACTTCTCCCTGAGTCCGGGAAAATGCCGGTCAAGTTTCGAGTAAAAATACTCCCGGTTGCCTTCGCGCAGTGTCATACCTATGCCAAAGCATATGATGCCATATACTTTTGCCCTGACGCAGTAATCCAGGATCCCTCTCAGGTTCTCCTCAGTGTCGTTGATGAAAGGCAGTATCGGGTCCAGCCATACGACCGTGGGGATCCCGTTTTCGTTCATGATCTTCAGTACCTCGAATCGTTCCCTGGTGGTGCAGACTACAGGCTCAAGTATCCTGCAGAGGCTCTCGTCGTAAGTCGTCAGCGTCATCTGGACAACGCATTTGGATTTCCTGTTTATGCTTGTCAAAAGGCCCATATCCCTGAGAATGCGGTTGGATTTCGTCAGGACAGTAACGCCGAAGCCATATTTGTCGATGATCTCAAGGCATTTCCTCGTATAACCCAGCTTTTCTTCGATATGCATGTATGGGTCGCACATGCTGCCGGTGCTTATCATGCACTTTTTGCGTTTCTTCCTGAGCGCGGCTTCCAGCAATTCGGGAGCGTTGACCTTGACCTCTATGTC
>JAAZKL010000194.1 GCA_012799845.1 Clostridiaceae bacterium | reverse complement strand
TCATGGAGCCAGATCGACGTACAGCTGAAGAGAAGGTTCGATCTCATTCCAAACCTGGTCGAAACGGTAAAGGGTTATGCCGCCCATGAAAAAGACACCTATGAATCGGTCATAAGGGCGCGCAACAGTTACATGAGCGCATCCTCTCACCAGGATGTCATCAAAGCCACCAATGAGCTTTCCAGGGGTCTCAACCGGCTCATGGTCCTTGCGGAATCTTACCCGGACCTGAAAGCCAATAGCAACTTCCAGGAACTCATGAAGGAACTCACAAAGACCGAAGACAAGATTGCATTCGCCCGCCAGTTCTACAACGACGTTGTCATGGACTACAACAACGCCATCCAAATGTTCCCCACGGTAATACTGGCAAACGCATTCAACTTTGTGCAGGAGCCCTTCTTCACCATAGACGAAAGCGAGACAAAGGCGCCTGAAGTAAAATTTTAAGTGCCGGTTTCATGTGCCTGGCATGTCACTCAGGCACACTTGCTGTGATAAGCCGGGTACATGTTGACAAAACCGCAACGCCTCAATAATGAAGAACTGCCTTCGGGCAGTTTTTATTTTCTAAGTGTTTCGCATATTATCCTCTCAATTGAGTGCAATTGATAAGGTAATTTCCACTTTGCAAAAGTATATTGACAATTCTGCGCATGCGGGAATATAATTATTACAAACATGTGAATAGTTGTTCATATGTGCAATACTTAACGACAATAGCCAAGAGGTATAACTGATATGACAAGGAACGCATACAAACCTAATGATACCACATGCGCAGTAAGAGAAAACACTTGTGCGGCAGGCTGCTGCACCGTCGACGCAGGGATCGGCATACCCGGCAGGTGTTCGACGCGGTCGGGGTCCGATGTGTCTGTGCTGGCGGCAGGTGTCGTTCTGTTTACAGCAGCCCTCCTTCTGAGGAATCATCCAGCGGTTTCGTTCGCACTGTTCTTCTCTGCCTGGCTGACAGCCGGCTATAAAGTTATATCCAGGTCCTTCACGAATATCGCAAAAGGCCGGATATTTGACGAAAACCTCCTCATGACCATAGCTACGGTCGGAGCCTTTGTAACAGGACAATACGGTGAAGCTGCTGCCGTCATGCTGTTCTACAAGCTTGGTTCGATACTCGAGGATATGGCGGTAAATCACTCCAGGCGGTCCATATCAGAGCTCCTGGCCCTGAGGCCTGAGCACGCAAACCTGAAACGGGGCAGCGAAATCATAAAAATCGCGCCTGAAGCCATAAAAGCAGGCGACATCCTGGTAGTCAGACCGGGAGAAAAAATACCCGCTGACAGCATCGTAGTCGAGGGCAGCTCGCTGGCAGACACCTCCCCCCTCACCGGCGAATCCCTGCCCAAAACGGTGGAACCCGGAGACCAGGTGCTCGGAGGCTGCATCAACAGAACCGGTCTTCTGACCGTAAAGGCTGTCAGTGCTCTCGAACAGTCAGCCGTATCCCGTATACTGGAACTGGTCGAAGAAGCCGCCGCAAAAAAGGCGCCCGTGGAAAGTTTCATCAGCCGTTTCGCCGCGTACTACACCCCTGCGGTCACCATATCGGCACTGCTCATAGCTGTCATCCCTCCGCTGGTGACTGGCAGCATGGATTTCATTACCTGGCTCTACAGGGCGATGATATTCCTCGTTATCTCATGCCCGTGCGCCCTGGTCGTATCCATTCCGCTCACATTCTATGCAGGCATCGGCAAATCCTCCGCCAGCGGAATACTTGTAAAGGGCGGCAACTATCTCGATGCACTGAACAAGGCGGACACAGTGGTATTCGACAAAACAGGCACGCTGACGAAAGGCGTTTTCAACGTTACCGACATCAGGCCTTATGGCTGCACGGAGCAGGAACTGCTCAAACTGGCGGCATACGCCGAGTACAACTCATCACATCCGATAGCACGATCCATTTTGCGGGCTTACGGTGAAGATATCGATGAGTCGCTGATCGCAAGCAGTGTTGAATCTGCCGGCAAAGGCATCCGGACCAACGCCCTGGGCCACGACATAATAGCCGGCAATCCCGGGTATATAAAAAGCTTTGGAAATATAGCGGACTCCGGAAGCATGGAGAACTCCGGCACCATTCCGGACAGCAGCGGCATATCCGATGCCGTCTCTGAACATGACCGCGGCAATGCCGGGACCACGGTCCACATCATGTCGGATGGGCGCTATATGGGCTGGATCGAAGTATCCGACACTCTCAAGGATGACGCAGCAAAGGCAGTCGACAGGCTCAGGGAACATGGCATCAGGAAGGTCGCGATGCTGACAGGCGACTCACGCGTTCCCGCCGAAGCAGCAGCAAGTGAACTGGGGCTCGACGAAGTCGGATACGGGCTGCTGCCTCACGAAAAGGCGGATCGGCTCGAAAAAATAATGTCGGCTGCGAACGGGCATACGATTTTCGTCGGCGATGGCATAAATGACGCCCCTGTACTTGCGTCGGCAGATGTCGGGGTATCCATGGGCGGTATAGGTTCCGACGCGGCCATCGAAGCATCGGATATCGTGCTCATGACCGATGAGCCGTCAAAGCTGGCCGATGCGCTGAAGATAGCCTCATTCACAAGGAAAATTGCCATGCAGAACATAGTATTCGCCATATCGGTGAAAGTGATGTTCCTGCTGTTCGGAGCCGCAGGCATGGCAACGATGTGGGAAGCGGTATTTTCAGATGTGGGCGTGACCGTACTTGCAGTACTCAACACACTGCGCATAAAGCGGTACCATGTATAAAACGCGGGCAGAGAGAACCTGTTGATCGCATAGTATTATACAGTCTGCATAAAACCCTGTAAAGAAAGCCGTCAGGACATAAGCCCCCGGGTAAAAAAACGTCAGGCAGTACATGGCCTGCCTGACAAACAACTGATGGAAGGGGGCTATGGCCTGGAATAAAAACACTGGAACATATTTCAGAAACAAGTATCAGAAGCAAATAAATGATGCTATCCTGTTCAGATCGATGCCAAAGTAGACCCATCTGAACCCGATCCATCTCCAGCCCGCAACAGAGTTCCTGCCGACGAATATGAGCCACGCCCAGAATTGCTGTCCGTTATCGAGCCAGATATAGACATATCTGAACATGCACCGTCTTATCGAGCCGGGATCCACTGCAAATACCCCGGTCGTCTGCTGTGCCTGGGCCTGCTGGGGAACGAATGCCGGCGGGCGTCCGGGAGGCGGTCCTGTTCCGGGTCCCTGCCCGGGAGGAAAGCCAGGTCCCTGGCCCGGAGGCGACCCCGGCCCCTGACCCGGAGGAAAGAACCCCGGCCCCTGACCCGGAGGAAAGAACTGTCCTGGCTGGAACAGGCCGAATGTGCCGCCGAAAGGAGGCTGAGGCTGTCTCACGATATAATGATCCCGCATAGTGATCACTCCCATGAATATCTGGTATAATTTATGCAGGACCGCATTTACAGGTTACATAAAAACTCGATATTTATTTACGCAGGCAAATCCTT
>JAAZKL010000193.1 GCA_012799845.1 Clostridiaceae bacterium | reverse complement strand
CTCCTGCCACTGTCCCCTATCACAGGTCCAAGATACGCATGAATACGATAGGGGGAACGAACTGGCAGCTGCCCGGCCAGTGGATCGAGTGGAAAGTGAATGCGGAAAAAGAAGGCCTTTACCAGATAACGATCAAAGGCAGACAGAATATTACCCGCGGTCTGTATTCGAACAGGAAGCTGACCATAAACGGCGAAGTTCCTTTTAAGGAAGCAGAGAATATCGAGTTCAACTTCTCGTCCACATGGCAAAACTTCGAACTTGGCAATGAGGACGGGCCATTCCTGTTTTATCTGAAAGAAGGAGAAAACACGATAAGGATGGAGGTAGTCCTGGGCGACCTGGCTGAAATACTCAGAACAGCGGAAGAAAGCGTTTATGTGCTCAACAGCGCATTCAGGAAGGTCCTCATGATCGTCGGTTCGGCGCCTGACCGCTACAGGGATTACCAGCTGCATAAAAAGCTTCCGGACGTTATGGCTACGCTCAGCCAGCAGAGCGTGGTCCTCAAGGATCTTTCGGAAAGGCTGGAGGAATATACCGGTCAGCGCGGCTCTCACAATGCCATACTCAACAGGCTTTCATACCAGTTGGAAGATATGGCGAGAAGACCGCGTACGATACAGAACAGGATGACCCAGTTCAGGGACAATGTCGGTGCGCTTGGCACCTGGATAAACAATACGAGATATCAGCCTTTCGAGATCGATTACATCATTTTCTCAGCGCCTGACGCCGAGATACCAAAGGCGGACGCATCTTTCTTCAGGCGCATGTTCCATGAGATTTCAGCTTTCATAGCGTCCTTCACCGAAGATTACAGCAGTGTGGGAAATGTATATGATACGGACGAAGCCATCACGGTCTGGATCACTACGGGACGTGACCAGGCCCAGGTGCTCAAGAGGATGATAGATGACTCATTCGTACCCGAAACAGGCATAGCCGTGAACCTGGAACTTGTCCAGGCGAATGTGCTGCTGCCTGCCACGGTGGCCGGCAGTGGACCGGATGTGGCCCTGTCTGTTTTAAACAGCGAGCCGGTCAACTATGCGACGCGTAATGCTGCTGTGGACCTGACCCAATTCCCGGACCTGGGCGATGTGCTCAGGGAGTTCACTGACGCCACTCTGCTGCCTTACAGATTCCGGGGGGGCTTATATGGCCTGCCCGAACAACAGCAGTTCCTAATGATGTTCTACCGCAGGGATATCATGGAAGAACTGGGCGTCGCGCCTCCAAATACATGGGAAGATCTTTACTATATCATTCCGACGATACAGAAAGCCAATATGGAAGTGAGCGTCCCCGTCGCAGTGAACAACGATCCGTGGGGAGCCATGGAATCCTTCAGCACGTTCCTTTACCAGGAAGGAGGACAGCTCTATAACGGGGACGGCATATCGAGCGCTCTTGATACTGAGGAGGCTATAGAGGCATTCAAGAAATGGAGCGAGTTGTACGTGAACTATAAGTTCCCGGTGATATTTGACGCGCAGAACCGTTTCAGGACGGGCCAGATGCCGCTGCTGCTCCATGAATACTGGCTCTACAACAGCCTGCAGGTTTTTGCACCTGAACTCAGAGGGCTTTGGGAGATGGCGCCGCTGCCGGGTGTGGTGAGAGAAGACGGAACCATAGACAGATCCACCACCAGCGGCGGATACGCGGTCATGATGCTGGAGCAGACAAAGAACAAGGAAGCCTCATGGAAATTTATAAAATGGTGGGTGAGCGCCGATACGCAGGTCAGATTCGGGCGCGAAATGGAGAGCCTGCTGGGTGCGTCGGCACGTCATCCCACGGCCAACATAGAGGCCGCAAAGAGGCTCCCGTGGCCGGTCAAGGACTATAATGCGCTGGCAGAGCAGAGGAAATGGGTCAAAGGCAATCCGGAAGTTCCCGGCGGCTACTTTACTTCGAGACATCTGAACAATGCTTTCAGGAAGGTATACAACGAGGGTGCCGATCCCAGGGAGACCTTGCTGGATTATGTCAGGACGATAAATGAAGAGATCGACAATAAGAGAAAAGAATTCGGCTTACCGCTGAGGGATGGGGGTAAATAAATGTCTGCTGTAGTGGAAAAGCTGTCGCGGCATGTACATGGAACTACTGTTGCATTTAAAGGCAAGCTGGCATACCTGAAGAAAGAGGTAGTTAAGAACAAGGTATCTTATTTGTTCCTGGCACCTTTCGCCATAATTTTCCTGGTATTTACCATCATACCCGTTGCGGTTTCGATGGGGCTCAGCTTCACCTACTTCAATATCCTGGAGACGCCGAAGTTCATCGCATGGCAAAACTATATCAGGCTGTTCCTGAGCGACGACGTCTTCCTTAAGGCAATCAAGAACACTTTCCTGCTGGCAGCTATCACAGGACCCATAGGCTATTTCGCTTCCCTGATGTTTGCGTGGTTCATAAACGAACTGCCTCCGAAAATAAGGGCGTTCATGGTCCTGATTTTCTATGCGCCGTCCATATCAGGCAATGTGTACATGATATGGCAGGTCAT
>JAAZKL010000192.1 GCA_012799845.1 Clostridiaceae bacterium | reverse complement strand
GCGGACTGGAATTAAGGTTCAACTATGCAATCATTGACAATTATACCGCTTTCGACACACTGGCCATGCCCTCACAGCATGGAGGCGGACTTTCCGTGGCTTCGGTATTCGCGAGCAAGGATCTCAGGGCATGGAAATTTCATCTTACTCCCACGCTGCTTGTCCAGCAGTCAAGCAATCCCGATGTTCTCGACCTTCCCCTGGCAACTGTAAGGGCGACAGCCTTTTTTGAACATCTCTTTAATTTCAAGAAAACAAACGGACAACTGAATATGCAGCTGGGAGCCGAGGTTCTCTACCATACACCTTACCATGCCTTGGCCTATATGCCTGCAACCGGAAGATACTACAGGCAGAACGCGGTTGAGATTGGCAATTATCCATTTGTCAATGTTTTTCTTAATCTTAAGCTCCGCAGGACAAGAATCTTCCTGATGCTCGATCATGTGAACTCGGGTTTCACGGGTTACGATTATTTTATGATTCCTTTTTATCCAATGAATATCAGGATGTTCAGGTATGGCCTGGCATGGACTTTTTATGATTGATATATTTTACTATCTTTGCGCCCGAAAATTTATAAACAGGTGGAAGGTTGGGCAGGAGGTTGGAAGGAATAGAAGTTTAACTAAATTTGAATCTTTGACAAGAAATCTAAGTGTTTTACTGGCCATTATCGGAACAATGTTTCTTTCGTGTTCCAGAAACCCGGCCGAGATAATCCCTGACAATTCGGAATTATTTGATCTTGATTCGATCAGAACAAGAGGCAGGCTTATAGTCATCACCGATTATAACTCAGCCAACTATTTTCTGTACAAGGGTGAACCCATGGGGTTTCACTATGAACTACTGAAAGCTTTCTCCGATCATATCGGTATTGATCTGGAGGTGTTTGGCAGCAACAGCCTTGAGGATTCTTTTGCCATGCTCCACAAGGGACAGGCCGATCTTCTGGCCATGGGACTTACTGTTACCCGGTCGCGCGGCAGCGAGCTAAGGTTCACCGAAACATTGGACAGTACAAGAATAATCCTTGTTCAGAAAAAGCCAAACAGGTGGCGTTCGCTTTCTGCTGACGATCTTGAAAGCAGGCTTGTCCGCGATCCGCAGAACCTTTCCAATAAAACGGTATATGTTCAGAAAGGCTCATCGCATGCCGAATACCTCAATGCATTACCTGATATTATTGTTAAGAAGCTAACGGTAATTGAAGTGCCTTTCGAGGCTGAAGCTCTTATTGATCTGGTCAGCAGGGGCGAAATAGAATATGCAGTCTGCGATGAGAATATTGCAGTGATCAATGCCGCTCGTTTTCCGGATATAGATATAGGAACCAGGCTGAGCACGCATCAGAATATCGCGTGGGCAATCCGCGAAACCAATTCCGATCAGCTTGCAGATGAGCTTGATAACTGGATAAGGTCTTTCCGGGAAACCCATACTTTTGCCATCCTGTACTCGAAGTACTTCAGGAACTCCAATTCGGTAAAGTTCTTTCAAAGCGATTATTACACCCTGAATTCCGGGAAAGTATCCCAATGGGACAATCTCATCAAGACCTACAGTGCAACGATAGGCTGGGACTGGCGTTTGCTTGCCTCGCTCATCTACCAGGAATCGAGGTTTATTCCGGATGTAATGTCGAAGGTAGGCGCTTACGGACTTATGCAGGTATTGCCGGAGACGGGCAGGTATTTCGGCATCGATGTTACGGCATCACCCGAGCTTAACATCAAGGCGGGAGTGAAATTCATCGCCTGGCTCCATGATATATTTGACTCTAAGATCTCCGATGAGGCGGAACGGAAAAAATTCATCCTGGCGGCCTACAATGCAGGGCCCGGGCATATACTGGATGCCATGAAGCTTGCAGAGAAAAACGGAATGGATCCCCAGGTGTGGGAAGGCAGCGTGGCCCTATGGGTTTTGAAAAAGTCGGATCCTGTTTATTATAAAGACAGTGTGGTAAAGCACGGCTATTTCAAGGGTACGGAATCGGTTGCCTTTGTCTCCCAGATCCTCGAGCGCTACAGGCATTACAGGAATATTCTTCCCGCGAACGGTGAATCGCTGACATATAACACGGGAAGGGCTTCGGTACAGAAGTAATATTATTATTGTATATTGTCGTCAGGAAAGCGGAAACAATTTACAATTCATATAAATAATCTGTCATGGACTTCAATCAACTGGCAAAATCGCGTTATTCCTCACGCAGTTACAAGGCTCAGCCTGTTGAGGAAGAAAAGCTGAACTATGTTCTTGAAGCCGGCAGGATCGCTCCGTCGGCAGTCAACTATCAGCCCGTGTATTTCGTTGTGGTCAGGGGTTCAAACCTGGAAAATGTTCGTTCCTGCTATCACCGCGAATGGTTCCGCACGGCTCCCGCGTGCATTGTGGTGTGTTCCGATCATTCCCGGTCGTGGAAGAGGGGCGATGGTAAGGACTCGGCTGATATAGATGCAGCCATTGCAGCTGATCACATTACACTTGCAGCAACCGGCTCAGGGCTTGCAACATGCTGGGTATGCAATTTCGACAAGGAAGGGCTCACAAAGGCTCTGAACCTTCCCGACCATGTGGAACCGGTTGTGATGCTTCCCATCGGTTATCCCAATGACACTGCAGATATAAACAGGCATTCATCAAAGCGGAAACCCCTGCAGGAACTTGTTATCCGGGAAAAATTCTGATCAGTAAGTTAGTCGTATCTGATAGCCTTGACGGGAGTTATCCGGCTTATCAGCTGAGATGGTACAAGCAGCATAAGGATGATGATGATCATTGTCCCTGCATTGAGCATCAGTATATGGGATAGCTCCAGGTTAACCGGAACGGTCTTGATATAGTATGAACTCGGATCGAGTGAGATTAAACCGGTTTTGAGCTGGAGAAAGGCAAGTCCCAGCCCGATGAGGTTTCCCCATAGCAATCCCTTTACAATCAGGAATGATGCCTGGTAGAGGAAAACCTTCCTGATAGTCCCGTTGTCCGATCCCAGGGCCTTTAGTATTCCTATCATATTGGTCTTTTCAAGTATGATTATAAGAAGACCCGAGATCATGTTGAATCCTGCCACGAGCAGCATAAGGGTGATTATGATGAAAACGTTCATGTCCTGGAAATTGAGCCAGTCGAAGATCTGGGGGTATCTCAGCCTTATGTTTGTAACCCTGAATTTTGTTTCATCCTCCAGCAGCTTGTATCCCACCTGGTTTCTTACTGCAAGCGTCATCTCGTCGAGCTTGTCAAAGTCGTCGATGAAGATCTCGAAACCGCTCACCTGGTCGTCGGTCCAGTCGTTTAGTCTTTTAATGTGTCCGATGTCGCAGAACACATACATCTTATCGAACTCCTCAAGGCTGGTTTCATATATCCCGCGTACGGTGAACCGGCGGCTGCGCGGGGGATCCTGAACAAAATACATCGCGAACGAATCGCCGGTTTTCAGGCGAAGCATATCCGATATCTTCTTTGATATTATGACATCGTTGATACGGCCCGTGTCTGTTACCGTGAAAACCCTGCCGTCGACAATGTTGCTGCTGAAGAAATCCCAGTCGAAGTCGCTTCCGACACCCTTGAGCACAACCCCCTGAATCGCTTCCTCAGTTTTTATTATTCCGGCCTTTGTGGCGAAAACCTGGACATGCCTGATACCCTTCATTTCCTTTATTCCTGGTATAAAAGCCTGGGTGTCGCTTATCGGTATGGTTTCGAGCGAAATGTTGGAGTCGAAATTCAGTATCTGTATGTTTGAGCCGAAACCTACAATTTTATCGCGGATCTGCTGCTTGAAGCCCGTCAGTACCGCCACTGCAATTAACATGACAGCAAGTCCCATGGCTATCCCGATTATAGCAATCACGTTTATAGGCCTCGAGAATGAAGTCTTTTCAGTTCGTCCCTTTATAAGACGCCGGGCTATGAAGTACGGAAAGTTCATAAAGCAAAATCATGTCAAAAGTAAGTATAAATAGCTTGATTTAATACCTTGCCCTTTTAACTTTGTGTGACTTAATGTCCTTTTGCATAATTAAAACACGGCCGGATGAAAAAATCACTTCTTGTAGTTCTTCTGTTGTCAGCTTTCGGGATTCAGTCATCCTGCGGCAGGCAGCCTGAGCCGCCACTTCCGGGTGCCTGGCTGACAGATCAGTACAGTGGTCTGATCTCGGGGAAAAGGCTGGCGGTAGTTGCCAATCAGACCTCAATGGTTGGAAAAACCCACCTGGTAGATACATTAAAGAGCCTGGGCTATGACATCAGGGCTATTTTTGCACCTGAGCACGGATTCAGGGGTATGGCTGATGCAGGCGGTCATATTGAAGACGGAAGGGATCCTTCCACAGGCATTCCTGTCATCAGTCTTTACGGGAAAAATTTCAAGCCCCGTCCTGAGGATTTGGAAGGCATCGATGCTGTGCTGTTCGACATACAGGATGTGGGAGCCAGGTTCTATACATACATCTCAACCCTTCATTATGTTATGGAAGCCTGTGCTGAAAACAATGTTGAATGTATAGTTCTCGACAGACCTAATCCGAACGGTTTTTATGTCGACGGCAACATTCCCGATACTTCTTACCGGTCATTTGTGGGAATGCATCCCGTTCCGATAGTGCATGGGATGACTATCGGGGAGTATGCCCGTATGATTGACGGGGAAGGCTGGCTCAGCGGCGGTGTCAGGTGCAGGCTGACGGTTGTCGCCTGCCGGAACTATGATCATCAGACCCTCTATGAGTTGCCGGTGAGGCCTTCGCCGAACCTGCCAAACCAGAATTCGGTTTATCTTTATCCGTCCATCTGCTTTTTTGAAGGCACTAATCTGTCGCTGGGAAGGGGTACCGCCTTTCCTTTCCAGGTTTACGGCTCACCTGAACTTCCCGACACCGGGTTCAGCTTTACACCCCAAAGCGTGAGCGGGGCGACTAATCCTCCGCTTCTCGGGCAGCTTTGTTATGGCACAGACCTTCGCGATGCCCTTGCCGACGGGCTGGTTCCCTCACCTGAACTGAACCTGGGGTGGGTGATAGATGCATACAACAACTATCCCGACAAGAGCAGATTTTTCACGCGCTATTTTGATGTCCTTGCCGGCGGCCCGGAGCTTAGGGAGCAGATCCGGAAAGGCATGAGCTCCGCCGAGATAAGAGAAACCTGGAAACAAGGTCTTGAAAACTTCGCCCAGCTAAGAAGCAAATACCTGCTTTACAAGTAAGCAGTTAGCTGTTCGAAGTTCGGGGTTTCACGTTAACAATGTTTACTCGAACTGCCTAGTATTTGCAGCAAATGAATCCAGACGCATTGTTAATCATGTTTTGAAAAAAAGTGATAATACGCACAAATAAAAAGTATATAAAAACCCTTCTTCCGTATTTAGGACCTCACGTTATTATTTATGATAGAACCACCCATTCTGGATGTGGCAGATGGTTCAAATTTATCTTATGTGCTATCCCCGATGTTGAATTCATTTGTATATGGGGACCGAAATCAAGAAACGATTTCCCTCCCGATATTGACTTAGACCAAATATTGAATAACCTCTAAAACTGCCTGTAATAGCGTGTAAGCAATATTGCCTTGCCGCAGGCGCAATATAAGGCAAGATCGCCTATGCGCAAACTATTATGCAGCATAATAAAAAAACAGACTAAAAATAGAAAAATGGAAAATCAAATTTTATCGGACGGACATTGTCCAGAATGCTTGCAGAAAAACATTAAAAGCATTTTTCAAGAAAACATAACAAATGGATATTGGGAATGCCCAACTTGTAATTTACAACTTCAAATGTTAGCTCCTAATCATCTTGGAATATTGGACGAAAGGGGTACTGGAAAACTAAAACCAATCACATACGATAAAAACAGATGTGGTGAAAGAGTGCTTATACGAAGACCACAGTTTGAGGGAGATGACTGTATAATAAAGAATTTAAATGAATTAAATGACTATTTGGCAACTTTTTAAAGATATTGTGCCATTTTGATTACTTGCAATTGCAAAAATCATTATGGCGAATATCTATGTATAGAATGTTATGATAAAGGAAATATGTTCGGATATAATTCAAAGATTCAAACCATTTTAAAAAGAAAAACACCCCTTTATGCCATCTGTTTTTTTAGAAATACTATAAGAAATATTTTGCTGTTTTAATAATTGTTGCTATTTTTGTGGTACTAACGCTTCGCTTTACCGTTTGGTAAAGTTTTGCTGCCTTTATAGGCAGCATTTTTTTTATTTGGATATGGTACGAGTTACCTTTTATATTGACGGATTCAATTTCTATTATGGCTTAAAAAAGAAGGCCGGAATTGATAAATCATGGAAACAGTTTTATTGGATAGACTTTGTAAAACTGTGTGAGCAATTTCTTGGCCCAGATCAAACAATAGAAAAAGTAAAGTATTTTTCTGCCGCTCCATTAAATATCGGGAAACAAAGTAGACAAAGTGCTCTATTTAAAGCCAATATCCTTTCAAATCCTGATAAATTCGAGATAATACGAGGAAAGTATTACAAAAAAACTCAAACCTGTAAACACTGTGGGGATATTTTTGAAGTTCCTGAAGAGAAAAGAACCGACGTTAATATATCCGTTACTTTAATCGGGGACTGCCTACTTGATAATACAGACATTTTGGTTATTATAACCGCTGATAGTGACTTAATACCTCCAATTGAGTTTATCTTGAAAAACTTTCCAAATAAGAAAGTTAGGATATATTTTCCACCTCAATATTCAAGTTATGATCTGAAACATATATCACCGCGGAGACCTGTTTACTTGGAACACAATAAACCAAGATTTCTAAATAGTGTGATGCCTGACACCGTATACAACTCAGATAAAACTGACTCTGCCACTATTCCACTTGAATGGAAATAAACAGTTGCTAACACGGAGGTAGGGTCAACAAGCCCTACCGCCGAACCATTACGCATTTAATCCGTCCTAAAAAAGACTACACAGATTAATATGAAATATCACGTTTTTTCACTACTAAATATACATATTAGTAGTCTCTCCAACTCCTTGTACATCAGGTAAGCCATAAAGGATATGCATATGTGAGACTCTATTCTGTTCCTGTGACGGTGATATACTGGCCTTATTTGCAAGT
>JAAZKL010000191.1 GCA_012799845.1 Clostridiaceae bacterium | reverse complement strand
TATCGTAGTCAGCGGCCATGATCTGCATGACCTCAGGCAACTGCTCGAACAGACCGAGGGCAGGGGAATAAACATCTACACCCACGGCGAAATGCTGCCTGCCCACGGGTATCCGGAGCTCAAGAAATACTCCCACCTGAAGGGCAACTTCGGAACAGCATGGCAGAACCAGCAGAGGGAATTTGCAGATGTGCCGGGAGCGTTCCTGTTCACCACCAACTGCCTGATGCCTCCGAGACCGTCATATGCCGACAGGGTGTTTACGACCGCGGTGGTCGCATATCCGGGACTTGTCCATATCCCTGAAGTTGACGGAAAGAAGGACTTCGCTCCAGTGATAAACAAGGCGCTCGAACTGGGCGGATGGCCGGATGACAGGCACTTCACGGGAATCAACGGCGGTTCATGGGTGATGACCGGATTCGCACGCAACACTGTCCTTGGTGCTGCCGAAAAAGTCATACAGGCAGTCAGGGACGGGGCTATCAGGCATTTCTTCCTTGTGGGCGGCTGCGACGGAGCAAAGCCGGGCAGGAACTACTACACGGATTTCGTGAAAAATACGCCGAAGGATACGGTGATACTGACACTCGCATGCGGCAAGTTCCGCTTCAACGACCTTGACCTGGGCGAGATCGGCGGTCTGCCGAGGATCATGGACATGGGCCAGTGCAACGACGCTTACTCTGCAATACAGGTGGCGATAGCGCTCGCGGAGGCTTTCAACTGCACCGTGAACGAACTGCCGCTGACGCTTGTACTGTCATGGTATGAGCAGAAGGCTGTCTGCATCCTGCTGACGCTGCTGGCGCTCGGACTCAAAAACATCTATATCGGTCCGACACTTCCGGCATTCTTCTCATCCAACGTATTGAAGGTACTGGTGGATAAGTTCGGCATCAAGCCGATCTCAACTCCAGAAGAGGACCTGAAGGCGATACTGGGATGACAGGACATCTTTGAGCGGGCAGACAGGTCCGGGATGATCAGAAGCCCCGGATAATCCGGCAGTTCCGGGACAGCCGGGAGATCATCAGGACGTCAGCCAGTCCGGAAATGATCAGGGTGTAACCTCGAAATGATCAGGGCGCTGCCCCCGCGGGGTTTCATATGCGGGGTTTCAAATAATGAAGGGGCTTGTACGGTATTTAATGTACAGGCTCCTTTCTAATTACGGTCAACTTGATCCGGCAGAAATACATGTCTGTTTGATCATTGCTCACTATTCTGCTTTGCGGTCCTGTCGACATCCCCGATCAACGGCGCAACAGCATCCAGCTTTACCTGGCAATCCACTGTGACATCTGCATATTCAAAGGCTTTCGTATCGGTCATAAAATAGGTCGCTGCACTTAATTCCGGCCATACAGGCGCATTGTTCCCTGCATCGGATCCACTGCCGGCATCTTTCCCCAAATCAGGTATTGCTCCAATGGGTACTTCTCCAAAGTAGTCTGCAGGCATATCATAATTGCCAGACGTGTAGTCGTATTGCTCATCCGCATCGCTTTGCACATTTGCTTCGTTTATCGTGTTTGCTTCGTTCATTGTGCTTGCTTCATTTTGCGTATTTGTTTCGTTTAGCGTATCTGCTTCATTTAGCGTATCTGCTTCATCAAACGTAGTTGATCCGTTTTTCGTGTCAGCTGCACTATAGCTTTGGCCAGCCTGCCTTCCGGCAGTATTTTCAAAATTATCGGCATACCATCTGTTGAGGTCATAGTGCGTGACATTCCTGCTGCTTTCGTCCCGCCTGGTGTCGTCGATATACCTCTCGAATCTGTCATGCCTGCGGCCGCTCTTGTATTCGTTTTGCTGAGATTTTTTATATATGCTGATGATTATGAAAACAATAACTGCTAAGAAAACCAGTCCGTTCAAATATATCACCCCAATAAATTATACGACATCAGGACGCCTTTTACCTCCATCCGCCGGCACGGTTGTCGTAAAAACGCGGGCAATGATCGGGTGCAGCACCTTCGTGTAAGGCAATTACATAAAACCTGCCAATGAAGTCAATAATATTATTGGTCTGTCAGCCTGTGTTACATCTGATTATTTCATCAGGGCAGGTGATATTTTGGAAAGGTTCAACAGGTTCATAGACACGGTCATGGAGTTTTTGATCGTCAGCGTGCTGTTCCTGGTATTTCTTCCGTTCAGGATCCTGTACAGCCTGGGCAGCCGGTCGGCATCAAGGTGACATTTCGCTGGAATGCGGCAGGGTGGCATTTTCACTGAAATATACCTGGCGCTATAATCATAGAACGAACATATGTAATATAAACACAATTGATTGTTTCCCTTCTTTATAGTATAATTATGTTTGCGCATTTATTCCGTTTATGCGGAGGTTTGGACATGGCGCAGGACTATCTGTCCAGCCGGCTTCTTGCACATGAAGGGTATATGGCCCAGGCGCTGAAGGAAGCAATGAAAGCCGGAAAAAAAGCTGAAGCGCCGGTTGGAGCGGTCGTGGTCAGGAACGGCGAGATAATTGCCCGTGGCTATAACGAGAGGGAACTGAAAAATGACTCCACGCTCCACGCAGAAATGACAGCCATCAGGCGGGCCTGCAAAAAGCTCGGGACATGGAGATTGACAGACTGTGATCTTTATGTTACTCTTGAGCCCTGCACGATGTGCGCAGGCGCGATCATACAGTCGCGGATCAGGGCCCTGTACATCGGGACATCCGATCTGAAGGCCGGAGCCGCAGGCTCAGTGATCGACGTGTTCAGGGTAGATTCTTTCAACCACAGGGTCGACGTGGTCTGGGGCGTGCTGGAGCAGGAATGCTCCGCGATTTTGAAGGACTTCTTCAGGGAACTGAGAAAGAACGGTGCCAGGCAGTTGTAATTATCGGCAGCAGCCAGCTGACAGAGCACCGGCGGTACAACAAAAGACAGTTAATATTCGGAGAGGTATCGAAGTGGTCATAACGGGGCT
>JAAZKL010000190.1 GCA_012799845.1 Clostridiaceae bacterium | reverse complement strand
ATCCAGGCCCTAACGGTCACTCTTTATGCGATGAAAGTTCCTTCAGCGGCGGTAAAAGCCTATAAGGCGGCAGTTATCATATTGATTGTCGTGATTAGTTCACCGGTTGTGAAAGAATTTTTTGTTAACCTCTACAAAAGGTTGTTTAAAAAACAGGTCGAGCCGAAAATTCCGATCAAGGCTTCCTGAACGGCATCAAGACCTTTGAGACGATCAAACTGACAAAAACCGACGGAGTAATGGGGAAAGGATGTTATGAAAAAAGATAGGGATTTGTTGACCGGAAAAATTGAAAAGAAACGCAGAGAACGCATATCCAATACCACTCTGCTTATGACGATAACAGTTTGCACCTTCATTTGCATGTACCTGCTTGCGATGATCATCTGGCAGGGCGGTTTTCTGAACCCCCAGCAGTTTCTTGATCTTTTCAACAACAACGCATACCTGCTTATTATAGCATGCGGACTTACCATGGTCATGATCTCGGGAGGGATCGATATCTCCGGCGGAGGCATAACCGCCCTTGTAACTATGGTATGTGTCGTTTATCTTGAAGATCATGGCGGTACTGTACTGGGTTCATTGCTTATCTCATTGGGCATAGGGCTTGCCTTTGGGCTCCTCCACGGGATATTGGTCTCTTATTTCGAAATACAGCCTTTTATCGTCACTTTGGCAGGCATGTTCCTGGCAAGTGGTATGATAACCATAGTAAGTATCGCTCCCCGTACTGCATCGCACGAAGGATTTCTCGTACTGAAACAGGCCCGGATCACATTGCCGGGCATCGGCTATTACGGAAAGAGCGGTAATTTTATACCGGCCCAGATTGAGCCGGGTGTCGTCGTAGCGGTAGCAATAGTGATAATCGTAGCCGTGCTCCTCAAATGGACAAGGTTTGGACGCAACCTCTACGCCATAGGCGGAAACAGCCACAGTGCATTGACCCTCGGTATTGATGTAAAGCGTACAAAATTCTTTGCATACCTGATCGCCGGATTACTATCCGGGATCGGCGGTTATGTGTACCTGCTGCATACGGGAGCAGGAGATGCCGCCAATGCCGCGCAGGCAGAAATGCAGGCGATCGCCTCAAATATTATAGGTGGGACATTATTGACCGGCGGTGTCGGAAATGTTATTGGTACGCTTTTCGGCATGCTTTCTTTGAAGACAATTACAAATATAGTAATCGCTTCAGGACTGACAAAACCGTATTACCAAAGCATTACTACCGGCCTTATGCTGTGCTTCTTTATCCTGCTTCAGAGCCTGATACTTGCCGTGCGTGAAAAAGGCCGCGTAAAACTGCTGCCGGAATGGATGAGAATGAAAAAAAACAACAAGATTTGATGCCATAATCTGTCGAAATATGTTATAATTATTACAGAGGCAGAATTGGCGGCAGAATTATCTGATGCAGTTATATTATGCATCAGTTAATTATTTCAGGGGGTGCGCTGATGAATATTAATTCTTTGAAATTCAGGCTGGTGCTGATACTTTTGTTAGTAGCCCTGGTTCCCCTTCTGGCACTTGCGTCATTTCAACTGACCCAGTATATTTCAGAAATAACTGAAAATACAAGAAACCAGGAAATTGAGATCGCAGGCACGAATGCGAAGATAATCGATTCCTGGGTCAATTCCAAGCAGATGCAGCTCGTCAGGCTATATGAATCTTATCCTGATTTCAGTGACATGGAATTAAAGGAAATAATGGATACATTGAAGATAATCAGCCAGTCTGACCAGGAAGTTGAGACATCGCTTGCTGCAGATCAGTCAGGGAACTGTATTGTCGATAATTACAGCAAACGGCCCAACATGGCGGAGAAGGAGCATTTTATCAGGGCAAAGGAAACAAAGAAGCCTGTTATAAGCGATATCATGGACAGTGAAAGAACAGGCTCGAGAATAATTGCCGTTGCAGTCCCCCTTCTTGATAAGGCAGGCAATTTCAAAGGCCTGATACAGAGCGACGTTGTGGTAAAGGCTATGGAAAACAACATCGGAACCGTGAAAATCGCGGATTCCGGATTTGCCTTCCTGATGTCGGATACCGGGAATATTGTTTTTCATAGAGAGTGGCAAAGGATCGGGAAGAACTATAAGCAGTTCGAAACAGACGAGAGCAAAATAAAGGCCTTTGATGAAGAGGTTTTGGTCAATGACAGCGGTTATATAAACTACATGGAAGAAGACCTTGATGGTAAAAAGGTGGAAATGGTCGGAGCGTATGCGACCGTTCCGAGCACGGGCTGGAAGGTCATAGTGACCGCGCCTTCAAATGAAGTTTACAGGCAGGTCAACATGGCAACACTTGTTTCTGTTGTTTTGATCGTCCTTACGGCAGCTGCAGTAGCCGCCATTTCGATCCTTTTGGCGAACCGCATATCGAAACCGGTCAAAATTGCTGCGGATCATCTTAATACATTGGCTAAAGCCGACTTTACAAAAGATCTGCCTGAAATCCTGGAAAAGAGGAAGGATGAAATCGGCGGTCTTATCAAATCTGTCAACATTATGAGCAGATCAATAAGAAATCTTATCAATGAAGTAATAAAAGAAAGCGCAAACGTTGAAGACAGTATTCTTGTTTCATCCAGGAATCTGACGGAATTATCGGAAAACATCAGCGAAGTATCGGTAACTACCCAGGAAATGTCTGCGGTTACCGAAGAAACGGCTGCATCTATGGAGGAAATGAA
Organism: Clostridiaceae bacterium; assembly: GCA_012799845.1. Classification (GTDB taxonomy): domain Bacteria; phylum Bacillota; class Clostridia; order Acetivibrionales; family DTU013; genus DTU013. Next base: position 264 of record JAAZKL010000190.1, on the reverse strand, counting down.
CGCAACGGCACAGGAAATTGAGAACGCGGTCAGGTCTATTGCGAAAAAAGCTCAAAACGGTGCTGAAGTAGCCGTCAAGATAAGCAAACGTGCCCAGGAACTGAAAGAAAATGCTATGGTATCCCAGGATTCGGCCAATAAAATACGGGATGATATAAATGCGGAAATGAAAAATGCCCTGGAAAAATCCAAACAGGTTAAAAACATTAATGTACTTACAGATTCCATACTTCAGATAACAGAACAAACAAATCTGCTTTCTCT
>JAAZKL010000189.1 GCA_012799845.1 Clostridiaceae bacterium | reverse complement strand
CCGGCTGCGCGGCAAGTAGGTGCGACCGGGATTTCCGCCGTTACAACGGGAAGGCATTGACCATCCAACGGCAGATGCCTTAAAGAGGGTATATCTATACCAAGCAGAGTGGTACCGCGGAAGTCCAGCTTTCGTCTCTGACAATAATGTCATGAGGCGGAAGCTTTTTTATTTATCCTAACAGATCATTTTACATTATTTGCAGGAGGGATATGAGATGAAGATCGCGTTTTCGACTTTGGGTTGTCCTGATTTTGACTGGCCTGATATTTATTCCATGGCCAAGGATCTCGGCTTTGACGGCATCGAGATCAGGGGCCTCGGGAAAGATATATTTGCTGTCAGGGCACGGCCTTTTACCGAAGAGGAACTTCCCAACACCATTAAGAAACTGAAGGAGCTGCGCCTGGAGATCCCGTGCCTTTCATCGGGTTGCTGCCTGAAATTCGCAGACAAGGCTGAACAGAACCACAACGAGATTGTCCAGTACATCGAACTGGCGAGCAAACTTGGGACGCCGTATATACGCATACTTGCGGACCTTGAACCGCAGCCCTGCGGCGAAGTGGACGACGAGGCCGTGCTTGCTGCGCTCAGGCGCCTTATACCCATAGCCGAGGAAAAGGGAGTCACGCTGCTCATCGAGACCAACGGCGTGTACACGGACACAAAGCGTCTTGGTGAGCTGCTTGCAAGTGCCGCGAGCGACGCTGTGGGGGCGCTCTGGGATGTGCACCATCCTTACCGCTTTGCAGGCGAATCTGCCGACACCACAGTAAAAAACCTGGGCGCCTACATAAAATATGTGCATGTCAAGGACTCGGTAATGCAGGACGGAAAGGTGTCATACAGGATGATGGGCGAGGGGGACCTCCCGTTTGACGATTTCATGATGGCGCTGCGCTCACTGAATTACGAAGGATACATTTCGCTGGAATGGGTCAAGAGGTGGGCGAGCGACCTCAGTGATGCAGGCGTTGTGTTCCCGCATTTTGTGAACTACATGAGCGCATACATCGAAAAAGACGCTGCGAAAGGCCGCCTGTACTACAACAACGCCAAAACCGGCCAGTACATCTGGGAAAAGGATGCGCTTATCGACCTTACATTCCCGCAGGTGCTCGACCGTATCGTGGAAGAGTTTCCTGACCAGTATGCTTTCAGGTACACAACGCTGGACTATACCAGGACATACAAAGAGTTCCGGGATGATGTAGATACCTTTGCCAGGTCCCTCATTGCTCTCGGGGTGAAGCCCGGCGATCATGTGGCTATCTGGGCGACGAACGTGCCCCAGTGGTTCATAACGTTCTGGGCGACGACCAAGATCGGGGCAGTGCTTGTGACGGTCAATACTGCTTACAAGATATACGAAGCTGAATACCTGCTTCGCCAGTCCGATACCCATACCCTGGTGATGATAGACGGATACAAGGATTCGAATTACGTTGCGATAATAAAGGAACTGTGTCCCGAACTTGAAACCGCGGAGCCCGGAAAGCCTCTCCATATCAAGAAGCTGCCATTCCTGCGCAATATCATTACGGTGGATTCGAGACAGAAGGGATGCCTTACATGGGATGAGGCAATGGCACTGTCGGAGAAGGTGCCTGTGGAAGAAGTGTTCCGCCGCGCTGCCGCCGTCCATAAGCACGATGTCTGCAACATGCAGTATACGTCCGGGACCACGGGGTTCCCAAAGGGCGTCATGCTTACGCACTACAATGTCGTCAATAACGGTAAATGCATTGGTGACTGCATGGATTTCTCCACGGCTGACAAGCTGCTGATACAGGTACCCATGTTCCACTGTTTCGGCATGGTTCTGGCTATGACCGCGTCCGTGACCCATGGCGTGACGATGTGTCCGATCCCGTACTTCTCTCCGAGACAGTCGCTTGACTGCATCAACAGGGAGAATATAACAGCCGTACACGGCGTTCCCACCATGTTCATCGCCATGATGGAGCATGAGGATTTCGTGAAGACGGACTTCTCACACATGAGGACAGGAATAATGGCAGGAAGCCCGTGTCCCATCAAGGTTATGCAGGACGTTGTTGATAAAATGAACATGAAGGAGATCACGATAGTCTACGGGCAGACCGAATCTTCGCCGGGCTGCACACAGAGCCGCGTGG
>JAAZKL010000003.1 GCA_012799845.1 Clostridiaceae bacterium | reverse complement strand
CGGCTTTGCATTGCTGTGCGCCTCGATCTCTGCATTGCTGTGCGCTTCCAGCTCTGCATTGCTGCGTGCTCCCGGCTCTGCATTGCTGTGCGCCTCGATCTCTGCATTGCTGTGCACCTCCGGCTTTGCATTGCTGTGCACCGCGGTTTCTGCTTCTTCGCCGCCCAGTTCAAGCCGCAGGCGGTTGAACAATTCACCGTGTATGCGGGCATGCTCCCTCAGGAGAGTATCATAATCCGCCGGAAGGGCTGCCAGCTCTGCCATTGCTGCTGCCAGGCCGGATGATGCATTATCGCCATCAGGGATCGTCCTTGCGGCTATTATCGCTCCGCAGGCGTTTCGCAGCCTTGCTATCCCGTCAACAAGTTCAACGTTTCCGCCTTCCGCATGTACTCTGGCTATTCCGTAATAGCCGCCATTGCCCACTTCATACCTGCTTTCGAATATGAACCATATGTCATCGGCAGAGTCTGTTTGTGCAGGCATCTGTCCGGTAAGATCCTGTGTTAGCTTCTGCCCGCTAGAGTTCATTTCCGGTATCTGTCCGGCAAGATCAGCCATCGTGCCGGCCTTGACAGATACAGATTTTATATGCTGACGGCCTGCACGCTCTGCCAGGTAAATATCACAGTCCAGCTTGCCTTCAGTCGGAGCATCCAGTTTTACAACAACCGCATCACATGCCCTGGATACAAAGACTCGTCTCTTGTAAACTCCGCTTTTACCCCGCCATCTGATACCGGCCTCTCCAGTCTCAAAATCCAGCCAGCGCAGGTAATCGGCATCATCAGTTACATGGACCGTGTCGGTTGTATCGGCCGCATGGGCAGCTTCGGCTGCATGGGGTGACCGGGCTGCTTCTGCCGGATGGGGCGATTGGGCTGCTTCTGCTGTATGTGGCGATTGGGCTGCTTCTGCTTTATCGGCTGCATCGACTGCATCGACTGCATCGACTTTTTGTCCCGGTTTTCCCCCACATCCTTCATTTACCACATCACTGGTCTTTATCCTCAGTTCATAAGCCGGATGGAACGGGTCGGTCCAGAGCAATTCCGAAGGGAAGCCTTTTTCTGTGACCTTGTTGAGAAAATGCCTGGTGGCGTCCCTGTACCTGCCTTCCCTGATCAGCCTGCGTATAACCGGGAGCTCGCCGGACATGTCAGGCAGGACGGCAGCCGTGTTCTCAGGCAGCGGCAGGAACAGCCTCTCATGGTTGAATATTATGGTTTCGTCAAGGGGTTCACCCATCACAAGGACCCCCTGCACGCCGTTTCCTGACGGGTAAGCTTCATCCCACTTGCCTGCTGGTTTTGTATTGAACATGCCTTTATGCTCCAGGTTCATCACAGCACACCTCTTGTCGAATTATACTGTTGTGGATCTATGTTGTGGATCTCATCACTGGTTTGCAGCAGTTAACGCTGCCATATGACAACTTTCGCAAAGCCTGACTTTACAAGTTTACCATATTTTCATTCAGGAAACTATAATCGCATTGATGAAAAAGTGATTGAGTACTGCCGTTTTCCTGGGAAAGAGGATTTTGTGTGAATTTTTTCAACTTTTGGCATGATAATTTGCCTCGACAACTTATCATTATGCCGATTGATTTACATAAGACTTGGTCCATGCAAATTATTGTGCCAGCATTGTGGCATCTATTAGTGATTTTGACCCCAAAACTTGAAAAACTTCACACAAAAGCAAAGAAAAAATGGATAGCCCATCTATTCGATGCCAAAACCTGAAAAATTTAGCACGAATGCAGACTTGTCCACAAATGATGGCATTGGATTCTCAAAGCGGGAACATGGCAGGAATTTCACAATCCGGCAGGGCAGCCAATCTTCAGACCTATGCAGCATTACGGCAGGGTGGTCAAGCTCTGCAGAGAAAAGCATTACGGCAGGGTGGTCAAGCCCTGCAGGAAATAAGCATTCCGGCAGGCAACTCAGTATTTGACCAGTTCGCCGATGCTGAACAGATATAGATACCTCTCTGTTACCTTTTGACTGGTGATTTTTTCCAGCGCTTTTGTATAGTAATCTATCTGCTCCCTGTACCTGTCCCTGATGATGTCAGCACGTCCCAGGGGCACATAGTCGGTTTTGTAGTCCAGCAGTACGAGTCCGTCTTCAGTCTCGAACCAGCAGTCGATGACTCCCTGCAGCAGCATCATTTCATCGCAGGTTTTATTGTCTTCCAGGTCTTTCAGAACCTCAGAACATTTTACTTCTATGGTAAATGCAGTCTCTCTGTGTATTGACCTATGTGTCGCAAGCATGCGTCTCCCCAGCGGTGACCGGAAGAATGCCGCAACAGCAGCGGGATTTACGGATTCAGCCTCCGCAGGTGTCAGCAATTCATTGTCTTTCATGGAAGCCAACTGCCTGCTGATTTCATGGACCAATCCATCAGGCTGGTCCGTGTCGGACCCGTATTTCGCTGCAGTCATCGAAGTCATTGCATCTGCAGTACTGTGTGGTGATAAGGTCTCAATTTCATGATCTGCAGCTTTGCTGAGCCTGCACAGATCCAGGTGCTGCATGACAAAATGCATTACTGTACCCTTATGTGCTGAACTCAGTTCTTTGTCGGGCTCCATGAACAAAGGTCTCTCCTGCATGGGCTGGATAAACGGAACCGCAGACTCCGCAGCATCATCCTGCATAGCTCTGCGCTTGAGTTCAGTCACCGATATCTTTGCAGGTACGGTCGTCAGCTTTTGATAGGGATATGTCCATTCGAGAGCGCTTATAATACGTTGCACTGCTTCCTGATCGCGCTGCACAGCTTTCCCTTCGCGATGAGCTGTTTCTGTTTCAGGACCTTCCGGAAGCTCTTTCAGTTTCTCCGGTTTTTCGGTTTTCTCAGCAGGTGTCTCCCCTTCTCCTCCTTCTCCTCCTTCTCCTCCTTCTCCTCCTTCTCCTCCTTCTCCTCCTTCTCCTACTTCTCCTACTTCTCCTTGTCCATGTCCATGTATATCACGCAGCCATTCCCTGATGCTTTCGGCAGCCTCCGGTGTGTCTTTTTTTAGCCTGGCCGCCCCTGTTCCCCAGAATTTGATTTCCAGCAGCGGCTTATCTTCATGGGATTCAACAGAAGTTCCGAGCCTCATCACAGCAGGTCCTATCCAGTCCAGGTATGTCGACGCCTGCATCATATCAAACGGAGACAGCTTTTCTGCCGTTCCCGCCGATGTCATCTGCCACGAGGAGCATACCTTCTCATGATCCCTTACGCTGCCTGTTATTATCAGCTTCTCCCTTGCTCTTGTAAAAGCAACGTAAAGTATGCGCATTTCTTCTGACAGAGTCTCGAGCCTCAGCTTCTGCCTGATGGCGAATTTGGGCAGCGACGGGATGATCGTCCTCTTTTCCAGATCCACCACGTCGGGTCCGAAACCAAGATCCTGATGCAGCAGGATCGAGGCGTTCAGATCCTGCATGTTGAACTTTTTGCCGCATCCGGCGACGATTACGACAGGGAACTCAAGACCCTTGCTCTTGTGGATGCTCATGATCCTGACCACATTGTCGTTCTCTCCAAGTATCCTGGCGGTACCCATATCTCCGCCGCCGCTTCTGAGCCTGTTGATGAAGTTTATGAAGTTAAACAGTCCTCTGTAACTGGTTTCTTCGTACTGTCTTGCCCTTTCGAACAGCATCCTCAGATTTGCCTTCCGCTCGACTCCGCCCGGCAGCGCTCCTACATAGCTGTAATAGCCGGTCTCGGAGAGAAGCTGCCACACGAGTTCGTCTGTGGGCGTGTATTGCGCGGCATCTCTCCACCTGTCCAGTTTGGCAAGAAAACTGCGCGTCCTTTGTATTACATCACACTTATCTGTACCGGTCTTTCCATGTATTACACCGTACTTATCAGTGCCGTTATTGGTCTTGTTATGTGCAGTATCACATTTGTCTGTGTCTGTATCTGTGTCTGTGTCTGTATCTGTGCCTGTATCTGTGTCTGTGTCTGTATCTATATCTGTGTCTGCATCAGCATTAGCATTAGCATCAGCTTGCCCGCGTGCTGCATCGCAATCATATATGTGTGCATCAGGAGACCCGGCCAGCTTCAGCATGGCCTCATAGATAGATGCCGACCTTTCGGCAAGCCTTATATCTGCCAGATCATCCGTACTGAAGCCGCCTATCGGCGACCGCAGGACAGCCAGCATCGGTATGTCCTGCAGCGGATTATCGATGATCTGGAGCAGCGACAGCATCGTTTCGACCTCGACAGTCCTGAAATATCCGAGCCCGGTGTCAGCATAAGCCGGTATACCCATAAGAGCCAACTCGTCGACGAAAACATCCGCCCAGTTCATGGTGGTCCTCATGAGTATGACGATATCTCTGTATTCGACTGGCCTGTATACGTCCCTCTTTTTGTCGTACACATTGAAGCCGCCAGGTTCATGTGTGACAAGACGCCTGATTATATTTCCGACCAGGCGGGCTTCATACTGGATACTGTCAAGCGGTTCCTCAGCACCTTCTTCGGTCCCGCCGTCTTTTGTTGTCCTGCTGCCGCTGTTTCTGCTGCCATTCATACCATGCCTGTCATTGTTGCCATTTTTACCCGAATCACTGTTACCGTCCGCGCCATCGACAGCCGTTGCCAAACCTGCTGTTCCATGAGCCTTCCCATTCGCCTCCGCGGTCCCGTCCG
>JAAZKL010000188.1 GCA_012799845.1 Clostridiaceae bacterium | reverse complement strand
TGTTGTTTAATTGTACTTGACAGTATTATAAATGCTGTTATAATGTAGTTAATTTCAATTTGGAGGTTCGTTGCATGAAAATAATCGAAATGTTCAATAAAAAAAGGCCCGTGTTGTCCTTCGAAATTTTCCCTCCCAGGCCTGATGTCCCGTTGGACAGCATTTATGCCCATCTCGAGCAGTTCGAAGCCCTCAGGCCTGATTTCATAAGCGTCACCTACGGAGCCGGAGGGAGCAGGAAGGGCCGCACGCTGGAGATCGCGTCCAGGATAAAAAAACTCCACGGTATCGAAAGCATGGCGCATTTCACCTGTGTCGGCCATACCAGGGAGGAAACAGACTATATGCTGAAAGCAATGCATAGTTCCGGCCTGGAGAACATACTGGCGCTGAGAGGCGACCCTCCGGCTGACCAGCCCGATTTCGATTTCAGCCGGGGCGCATACAAACACGCCTCCGAACTGGTGGAGCACATCCGCAAAGTCAACGATTTCTGCATCGCGGCAGCTGCGTATGCGGAAGGCCATGTGGATTCCAGGAGGCTCAGCGAAGACCTGGCCCACCTGAAAGAAAAAGTGGATACAGGAGTCGATTTCCTGATTACCCAGTTGTTCTTCGACAACCGGCTGTTTTTCGACTTTATTGAGAAGGCCCGGGCAGCAGGGATAAAATGCCCTGTATCCGCAGGAATAATGCCAATTTTCAAGGCCGACCAGATAAAATCGATAGCCCTGAAGAGCGGCTGCTCTATACCTGCAAAAGTGGTCATCATGATGGATAAATATCAAAACGATCCGGAAGATATGCGGAAAGCCGGCATCGAATATGCATCGCTCCAGATCAGGGAACTGATCGATGAAGGTGTGGACGGCATCCATCTGTATACGATGAACCGCCCCAAATCGACCCGGGAAATCATGGACAGCATCTCATTACTGCGGTGACAAGGCGGCGAGCTCCTCATTGATGCAGCACAAGGCGCCTCTTTGATGCAGCATCATACGTCACTCTGCGCGGAGCAGGATCCGGCCGGCAGACAACATTAGTGCATCGAATTCCGCCGCCGGTATCGCCTGTGCTCATTGAGGGCGCTATCAAGCGCAGTTGCTTCATTTATTGCATTTTCTATTTCTTCATAGCCTGTATCGGAAATTTCATTGGAAAGTATCCGATGCTTGAAGCTGACTATATTGCTCTCTATCTGGTCGAGCCTGACGCCTGCCGTCTCAAGGCTTTTTTTCTCCTCTTTCATCCTCTTGAGCAGCTTCTCGTCCATCTCGATCGTTTTGGTCAGTTCCAGCACCGCCTGGTAACTCTTCAGCGTACCAAGCTTCCTGTGGTTTGCATTTATCCTGGCGGCGAGCTCATTGAAACATCTCGGCGAAAGCTCCCTCGCCCTGTCAGCAATGCTGGCCGCCAGCTTCAGATACGCCATGACGAGCTTCAATGCCTGTTCCATGATCCTCTGCTTTACCGGATCGTCACTGTACCTGCCAAAATAATGGAGCAGCTGATCCCTGTGCCTGAGGACCCTGGCGGCTTTCTCCCTCAAGCGTTTCCCCAGCCTCCTCGACACCCGCCTGTAATGCTCATTGATGTCATTATTCAGCCTGCTGATATCCTCCAGCTTCCCGGACAACTCGATCTCTCTCCTGAAGTCCCTGCTTCTCATAGTAGCGATGACTCCGGCAATATAAGCGGCAATGGCCGCCGTCCCGGCAATGATCCGTATCCATCCGGCTTCGGGGGCATACGAAGCAGCCCAGGCCATGAGCAGGATACCGCCGGCCAATATCAGGATATTTCTTAATTTGAGCGCCGCCCTGAACAACATATATATCACCTTACAATATTATAGCAAAAAAGGTGAAAAAAATGGTGCCAGGCACCAGTTCATTTCCCGATAAGACATTCAAACGTCATATCGTCATTGCCGCTTATAAGCGCATCCATTATTTGATTTTCCGTGAACACGCCAATGATGTTCAGTGAGTCGTCAAGTACATGTATGATGTGGAACCTGTCGAAATCCAAACTTTTCAGAGTGTCACTGAGCCTTGTATTTTTCATGGCAACGAGGTCCCTTGCGGGATAGATGCCTTTTTTCAGCAGCCTGGATTTTCTGTAGATTATTTGCCTTATATTCATCAGAGCGCTCTCCACCTTCCCAGTCATCGTGATCATCATTATATAGAGCCCGATAATGATCAGGCTTGCGTTGTATGACGACGCGTACAACTGGTACACGCCGGTGATTATGATAAAAGCCGAGATGGCCCAAGCAAGCCATCTCATCGTCCTGCCGGCAGCCAGCATCCCGATTTTCCCCGCCAGCAGCACAAGCATCAACCTGCCGCCGTCCAGGGGCAGGGCCGGCAGCAGGTTTATGAATGCCAGAAACAGGTTGGACGCAGACAGAAGTCTGAGGAATTCCTGGTCACCGGGGACCATGCGCCCCAACAGCAGCGTGGCAGTGAACAGCAGCAGGTTGAAGGCAGGTCCCGCCAGGTATATCAGTGACCTTTCCGCTTTGCTGCATCTGTCGTCCGGGATAACTGTCGAAAAACCGAGTATCGTCACACTGATGGTACCGACTTTTATCCCGCAGATCCTGGCCGCTGATATATGGCTGAGTTCATGGAGCAGCATGGAAAAAAATACTGCCGCGTATTCCGCCGCAAGGCCTGCTATCAGCATAAAAACAGGCATTGCCAGCGCCGTGATGTTTACTCTTATCTCAGTTTCACCAATAGCCAGCCTCACCTGATGTTTATGTCTATGAAATCAAGCGGATCCGCAGGAACGCCGTCCAGCCAGACCTCAAAATGGATATGGCTCCCGCAGTCAACACGTTCTCCGCCTGCCCCGGCAATTACCTCTCCTTTTCTCACAATATCGCCTGTATCGACCGCAATGCTCGAGCAATTGGCATATACCGCAACAAGACTGTCGCTGTGCCTTATCTTTATGAATCTGCCATAGACCGGAGATGACCCGGTATCCTCTACGCGCCCGTCGAGAACAGCCATCACCTCGCTGATCTTATCAACTGCGATATCGATGCCGTAATGCATTTTCCGCATGCCCGCCGCGCCTTCGATCTCGCCGAACGGTGTGACGAGCCTGCCTTCAGCTGGAAGAATCATGTCGAAGTCCCGATTTTTTATGCCTGGATCCCCATGGCTTTCAGCACCGGATGGTAAGCCGTTCAGGCCGGATGCCGCGTCTTTCTCCGGATCATCATCGACCCCGCTGCTCGCGGACAGAACGCGGGGCTCTGTCTCGTTGTATTCCAGGATATCTCCTCCGCCAAATGACGCGTTGTCATCTGAACCTTCACATCCATGGATATCTTCCCTGTCATCATAAATACCGTCGTCTAAAGGCTGTACCACGACCAGATCAGTACCTGAAGTACCATCATCAACATCAGTATCTGCAGTACCGTCGTCAACATCAGTACCATTGCCGCCGACGGCATCGATCCCTGCATCATCGGCCGCAGTGCCTGACACGCCGGAATATGGGCTTTCCGTACCCGACTGCAGCTCTTCTGCTGACAGCATAACGGTTTTTCCTTCATCCGCTGCAAAGACGCTCCTGATATCTGAAACCAGGGACCCGGCGTAATCATAGATGCTTTTCAGTTCCAAATCATGCTCCAGCACATATCTTACTTTCCCGGTAATAAAATCAGCTGCAGCAATATCCAGGGATTTGGCGGCAACAATGACAAGAAGCAGCCCCGCACAGATCAGGCTCTGGATTTTCAGAAGCCTGCCCAGCCTTCTCCTTCCGGCATTTCTACCGCACCTTCTGTGAGGATGTATACGATGGGGATATGTGCGGTGCGGATATGAACGCTGCGGCGTGTATCTCCTTCCGGCAATGTACCTTTCCATATCGTCTCATCTCCGGTACTGCTGTTTTTAGCCCTGGTAAATTATATTGATTTACACGGCCATTTATGTATACGCAGTACATGCGGATAAATGCCAGGCTGATCATATGCGGAGCAAAATTTTTATTTAAATTCCGGATCGGGACATGAAAAACGCAGGTGCCTTCCGGCAGCCTGCGTCTGACTCGAAAATATTATCCTGTATACATTTTGGGTGATGTGTTCGCCCTGATATATTCGCCTGATATGTCCACGCGATATGCTCACCTGATATATTCGCGCCATTGGAGATCTCCTCTTTCGAGACCTTTTATCAGCATCTCTGCAGTGGCTATATTGGTGGCAAAAGGGACATTGTTCATGTCGCAGAGCCTTAAGAGCGATTGCATGTCGGGTTCATAGCTCCGCCCCTCGGCCGGTTCCCTCAAAAATATGACCATATCGATCTCGTTGAGCGACACCCTTGCAGCTATCTGCTGGGTACCTCCCAGCACCCCGGGAGAAAAGCCGTACACCGGCAACCCTGCACCCTCTGAAATGAACGCCGCCGTCGTTCCCGTGGAAAACAGGGTGTGCTTCTGCAGAATACTCTTATAGGCTATGCAAAGATCGATCATCAATTCCTTCTTATTGTCATGCGCTATGAGAGCTATGTTCATAACTGGCTTATACCTTATTTCCCGCTTTTTCGGATATTCCTGATCGGTATGTTCGCGTAAAGCGCCGGCACTACGCCCTGTCCGTCATCACTTTTTGTTTTTGTGAGCTGTATTTCCAAAGCGCTTTCATCTACATCCATGTAATTCGTAATGACCTTTATGATCTCACTTTTGAGCATCTCAAGAAACTGCGGCGAAACATTGGCGCGGTCATGGATCAATACCAGCTTCAGCCTTTCCTTTGCAACATCCTTGGACCTCTTTGATCTACCGAATATTCTCCCTAAATCGAGCAGCATTTTATACCTCCTCTTCAGTTCGCCTTCAGGCCCAGTAATTTTTTGAGCTTCAGCATGAAACCCTGATCCTCGTTAAACGATATAAAGGGCACGTCTTCACCCTTTATCCTTCTCACAACATTCCTGAAGGCCTGTCCTGCCACCGATTTGCTGTCACATATAGCGGGCTCTCCCCTGTTGGTGGAAACGACTATTTTTTCATCATCAGGTATAACGCCTATGAGTCCGATCGCCAGGATATCGATTATGTCGTCTATGGACATCATGTCTCCCCTTCTGACCATGTCAGCACGCAGCCTGTTGACCAGCAGTTTCGGATTCCTGATCTCGTTCGCTTCCAGCAGGCCGATTATCCTGTCCGCATCCCTGACGGCGGAAACCTCCGGAGTTGTTATTACGATTGCCCTGTCAGCAGCCGCTATGGCATTTTTGAACCCCTGCTCTATGCCGGCCGGGCAATCTATCAATATGTAATCGAATTCCTCGCGCAATTCCTCACAAAGTTTTATCATCTGCGATGGTTTCACCGCAGTCTTGTCCCTGGTCTGAGCAGCCGGTATCAGATAAAGCCCGTCAAAACGCTTGTCCTTTATAAGTGCCTGCTTAACCCGGCAGGTCCCTTCGGCTACGTCCACAAGATCATAAACTATCCTGTTTTCAAGCCCCATTACTACATCAAGATTCCTGAGTCCGATATCGGTATCGATCAATACTGTCTTGCAGCCCGACAGCGCCAGACCAGTGCCTATATTCGCTGTTGACGTGGTTTTGCCCACTCCGCCTTTTCCTGATGTGATTACAATGACTTCGCTCATCCAAATACCTCCTATGTGCCTGTACGGGCAGATTGCGGTGATGACCCTGCTTATTGGATTCCATGCATATGTAAAATATACAGTCTAAAAAGTAATTTGTCAATTAAAGTACTTTTTTGCAAAATACCAATTATTTGTATTGAGGCAGAAATGTTTCTATGTAAACGATGTCATCCCTGACGAATGCTATTTCAGGCAAAAGGCCCTGCCTCGGCTGGCCGGAATCCGGCGGCCTGGTGATGACATCAGCTATACGGAGCTGTGTGGGCTGCAGTGATAAAGCAGCAATGACCGCTTCCTTGTTCCCGTCGGCTCCGGCGTGCACCATCCCCCGCAGAGACCCCATAACTACCACGTTGCCTGCTGCAACTATCTCGCCGCCGGGGTTCACGTCACCCAGGACGACCAGGTTTCCGTCGTAACTGACGAGAGTCCCGGATCTGACAGTACCCCTGTAGAATTTCGTCATTCCTTCCTCCAGGCCTTTGAAATAGAGCAATTTCATTTTAAATTTATCTCTGGCACTGTCATATTCCTCAGTCTCCTGGCTGTTATCCTGCTCCTGGCGGTCATCGTCTTCTTCAAAGCTTTTGATCACAGCAGAAGCTTTCTCCTCTATCAGTTCCGATATTATCCGCTCCTGTTCCTTATCCAGTTTTTTGCCGCGATATCTTACATCAAGGCTGGCACCCTTGAAAAATCTCCCTGATGAATCAAGCTTCTTTTCTATACTTTCCAACACCTTATCAAAGTCGTACTCTTCCCGCATCACTAAAATGAGCTCATTGCCTTTGGCTTTAAAGCTTACGATGCTCTCTTCCATAGACTGTACCCCCTGTAAGCGGTATAGATTCACATAAATAATTATTACATTATTTATGGATATAAACAAGCATAATTTTAGGCTGTTACGGATTGAACAGCGGTTTTTCGGGCTTAAGCTCGGCATTCCTGGAGTCGGCCGCCTTGAGGCCGAAATACTCGTCTATGATATCCCTTGCAACGGGAGCGACATTGGATCCCCATACACCTCTTTCGACGATCACGGCAATGGCTATTTGCGGGTCATCAGCAGGCGCATAGCAGATAAAGATACCATTGGGTGAACGCCCGCCGCCGCTTTGCGTCTGCGCCGAACCGGTCTTTCCGGCCACTTCGAACGGCAGCCCCCTGAAAGCTTCCTGAGCCGTACCGTCGATCGATGACGTAACGGCGACCATGCCCTCCTTGACCGCAGCTATCGTGGACTCTTTCAGCGGAAGCTGCGTATATGACGGCTCAGTCCTGTTCACAACAGACCCGTCATATTTCACGATTTCCTTTATGACATGCGGCCTGTAAAGCTTGCCGCCGTTTGCAAGTGTAGCTGTATAATTGGCCATCTGCAGCGGAGTGAAGGAATTGTCGAACTGTCCTATCGACACCTGCGCAGTGTCCGCAGGCCTCCATATATCGTTCCTCAGCTTCTTTTTCAGTTCTATCGACGACATCGTTCCGGAGACCTCATTGGGCAGGTCGATCCCGGTCTTTTTGCCCAGGCCGAAATTGTTCGCCCAGTAGGTCAGCGCTTCGATGCCGGTCCTGACGCCCAGTTCGTAGAAGTAAAGGTTGCATGACGTTTCCAGCCCTCCTTTCAGCGTAAGCGGGCCGTGGCCGTACGTCGGCTTCTCGAGGCAGAACAGGTTTCTTCCTCCAATATGGGCCGTCCCCCTGCAGACTATCGTGTTTGAAGTTGGGGTTATAACGCCCTTCTCCAGTCCTGCAACGGCTGTAATGGCCTTGAAGGTCGAACCCGGGGCGTAGTTTTCCTGTATAGCCCTGTTGAGCAGCGCCTTCAGCTTCTGCTCGTCTTTCGTCAGTTCCAGGATCATCTGCTGGGCTTCGGCATCCTCAGGTCCTGCCAGGTAGATCGCCGGGTCGAAGCTGGGATAGCTCACCATCGTCAGCACAGCTCCCGAGTTGACATCCAGCACTACTGCGGATCCGGCGAAAGCGTCCCCGTAATTGGGCCCCCTGTTGTCGTTCCTGATCCTCTCTATATTCCGGGCAAGAGACTCCATTGCGACCTTCTGGAGATTCGTATCGATGGTGAGGACCACATCGTGTCCCGGCATCGCTTCCATTGTCACCAGCTTCCGGGTAAGCTTCCCCTCGGCGTCCACTTCCACAGTCACCCTGCCGTTTTTGCCGCGGAGGTATCTTTCGGCGCTTTTCTCGACCCCGGTCTGTCCGATGAGGTCATCGTTGTCATACCCCTCATCCTTGAGTTCATCATACTGCCTTGAATTGATAGCCCTTATATACCCGAGTATATGGGCTTCTTCGTAAGTGTCGATATACTCCCTCACCGGCTCGGTCATGGTTATGACTCCGGGGAATTCATGGTTCCTCTCCTCTATCTCGGCCACGGTCTCCATGCTCACGTCCCTGGCCAGCGGCACCATGCCTCCGGTGGAGAAGTTCCAGTTGTTTATCAGTATCTCATACCTGAAAACCATTATCCTGTACGCCTGTGCATCGGTAAAAAGAGGATCTATTTTGAACTTCTCATCCCTGAGGTACTTGAAAAGTTCTGAAGGATCATGGGTGACTTCTTCTTTTTTCATGTTGAGCCTGTCGGAATTCGTCTGCCAGTCAGATATCTGTTTCTCAGTCATGTTGTTGAATTCGGCCGGCGGCCCGTATTTCAGGAACTTCGACAGGGTATTCACATGGCCGTCCCCGTTCTTCTCCAGGAGGTCCGACAGTTTGAGAAGCATTTCATTCATTTCGGATGTTGTGATGTTGGTCTTGACGATATACAGGGCGTAACCCTGCCTGTTGACAGCTATGGGGGTGCCGTACCTGTCGAGTATCTTCCCCCTCGGGGCTTCTATTTCCCCTTCCTTGAGTATCCTTTTCTGCGAATCGGCTACGTATTTTTCACCCTCGACTATCTGCAGGTTAAAAAGCCGGAAAATGATTATGAAGCCAAACACCATGAATCCCAGGCAGAGTATGAAATATCTGTTTTTCAGTTTCTTGTCCAAATAATCCGCCCTCCTTCCGAGATCCTTCGGTTCAGTATTTACGTACAGGTCCCGCCGCGTCGAACCATTTGCCTGCTTTTACAAGCAAAGGGAACAGCAGCACGGACACCGCACAGTTGTAAATCGCTTCCGGCAGTATGACCCTTGTGAAAGCATATACGAAACTGATATTCCCCGTCATTATGTTGTTCAGTATGAACACAACAGACTCATAAATTATAGAATATACGAACGTAAAGGGTACGACAACCAATACATTTTCCCTGTATATCCTTCTGCTTACTATTCCGGCCGCCATACCGGCATACATGCCCAGCAGCGCATAAAAACCCAGCACCGTTCCGAACTGCATATCGATGCAGAGTCCTGAAAATAAGCCGACCGCAGCGCCTTCCGTACTGCTCCTGACCAGCGCTGTGACGATCGTCAGCGTGATGAGCAGATTAGGTATGACCCCATATATCTTTGCGTAATGGAGCAGAGTCGTCTGCAGCAGGAGAAAAAAAAGAATGAAGAAAAAATAAAACAACAGCTTTCTTCTCATTGTTCAGCACTGCCCGTTTCATCGTAATTTTCGGGTTTGAGTATAAAAACTTCCTCCAGCTTCCTGAAATCAGCAACCGGCTGGATGATCGCATATCTGTCCAGTTCACTGTTGGTTTTTCTCACTTCGATGACTTTACCTATCTCTATGCCTTTGGGATAAATGCCGCCGACGCCGGATGTTTCGATGATATCGCCGACTTCTATGTCGATCCCGACAGGTATATATACAAGCTTGCAGAGGCCTTCTCCCTTGAGTTCCAGGTCTCCCTTGACGATGGCATGTCCGCCGCCGGGTTTGGCGATCCATCCGGAAACTGCGCTTTCCTCATCTATAATGGTCTGTATGTTCGATGTGGATGTATCGGTATCGAAAACCCTGCCGACCAGGCCCATCGAACCGGTCACCACGGGAAAATCCGCACGGATCCCGTCACGTTCGCCCATGTCCACCTTGAATACGCTGAACCAGTTGCCGGGTTCGACAGCAATGATATTGGCGCCTGTTATGGTATAATCTCCGAACTCGTCTTTCAGGTTCAACGCCCGCTTCAATTCGTCGTTTTTTTCCTTCAATTCGGAGTATTCCCTGTTCTCTTTCCTCAGCAGTTCCACTTCCGCCTTCAGTGCTTTATTTTCTTCTCTCAGCGTATCGATCTCCTGGAAATAGGCGGACAGATCCTCTATCTTCCTGCCTGCCGATGTGAATAAACTCTGTACAGGCTTCAGGGGAACACTTAAGATATTGCTGAGCCAGTTAAGTCTGCTGCTTCTATTTGCAGACACCGCTATTACGATCAGCAATGCTATCGTTACCAGAGACACGATGAACCATTTGCCTTTGGAAAGACGCAGCAATGGACAAGTCTCCCTTCTATCTCAGTTTTCGCGGTGTTATCAGAACGCTTCTCAACGCCTCGATCTCTTCGAGCACCTTACCTGTCCCGATGGCTACACAGTCCAGGGGATCCTCGGCAATGGTTACCGGCATGCCGGTCTCTTCTTTGATCAGCATGTCCAGTCCGCTTAAGAGGGCTCCTCCGCCGGCAAGCATGATACCCTTGTCCATTATGTCGGCAGCCAGTTCCGGGGGCGTTTTTTCAAGCGTGAACTTGATCGCGTCGATTATGGCGTTTATGGGCTCTTTGAGAGCCTCGTTTATTTCAGTGGATGACAGTGTTACGTTTTTGGGGAGTCCGGTTATCAGGTCCCTTCCCCTGACTTCCATATACTCTTCCTTCGGTTTCAGGAAGGCATTGCCTATATTGATTTTTATCTGTTCAGCGGTCCTTTCGCCGATCATCAGGTTATATTCCTTTTTAACAAAAAGCACTATCGATTCGTCGAATTCGTCACCGGCTACCCTCAGCGATTTGCTGGTAACTATGCCGCCGAGAGAGATCACCGCTACTTCGCTGGTGCCGCCTCCTATATCCACTATCATGCTTCCGGACGGCTCATCGACAGGCAGATTGGCTCCTATCGCCGCTGCCATCGGCTCTTCGATAAGGTAGGCTTCCCTGGCGCCTGCGGCCAGCGTGGCGTCCTCCACGGCCCTCTTTTCGACTTCCGTGACGCCTGACGGCACACAAATGACGACCCTGGGTTTCGATATGAAACCGGTGCCCATGGCTCTTCTTATGAAATATTTCAGCATATTCTGCGTAACGTCAAAATCGGCAATAACACCGT
>JAAZKL010000187.1 GCA_012799845.1 Clostridiaceae bacterium | reverse complement strand
CATCGTATGTGACTGCGCAGGTAATTGATATTGACGGCGGACTGGTTATGTAATAATATCTTTATGTGTTTATGTATAAGCTGGTAATGATTGCAGGAAACTCAGTCAGGAACAGCTTTTACAGGAAATAATACTACCTCTTTGGGAGGAGGTGAACAGATGGTATTTGAAAAAGTCAAGAAGATAATAGTTGAACAGTTGGGTGTTGAAGAAGATGAGGTCACATTGGAATCATCATTCATAGACGATCTGGGTGCGGATTCACTCGATATCGTCGAACTGATCATGGCTCTCGAAGAGGAATTCGACATTGAGATTCCGGACAGTGAAGCAGAGAAGATATCAACAGTTGGAGATGCCGTAAACTATATTAAAAATAACGCATAAAAAAAGTCCCTGAACGGGACTTTTTTTAATGTATTGTATTATTTACGATTAGTGATAGTATAGCGTCATTTTTCATATATGGTCTGAATTTGGCACAGAGATGCCAGTAGGAGGAGTTAAATGAAAAATCGTGTTGTAATAACAGGTATGGGGGTCGTCCACTCGTTAGGCTTAAGCCTCGACAGTTTCTGGGACTCCATTTGTAATGGCAGGAATGGTATCAGCCTTATTACCAAATTTGACACTTCGGACCTGGATGCAAAAGTAGCAGCCGAAATAAAGGGCTTTGAGCCCACCGATTTCATTGACAAAAAAGAAGTCAGAAGGATGGATGCTTTTACACAGTACGCGATGGCGGCGGCAAAAATGGCCTTCGAAATGTCCGGCCTCGACATGGAAAAGGAAGACGGCTACAGAGCCGGAGCTATAGTGGCTTCCGGTATCGGCGGGATCGCGACGCTGGAAGAACAGCACAGTATATTGATGACAAAGGGTACAGGAAGGATCAGCCCGTTTTTCATAACATCGATGATCCCCAACATGGCTGCGGCCAGGATCGCGATCGAGTACGGCCTGAAAGGCTTCAATGAATGTGTGGTCACAGCGTGCGCTTCAGGCAACAATGCGATTGGTGACGCCTACAAAGTCATACAGCGCGGGGATGCAGACATAGTTGTGACCGGAGGCGCTGAATCCGCGATCACACCGCTTTCATTTGCCGGCTTCTGCGCTAACAAGGCGCTTTCGACCAATCCGGATCCATCGACTGCCTGCAGGCCTTTCGACAGGGACCGTGACGGCTTTATCATGGGCGAGGGGGCAGGTATTCTGATACTTGAAGAATATGAGCACGCCATGAGGCGCGGCGCCGTAATATTGGGTGAGATAGTGGGATATGGCTGCACATGCGATGCATATCATATCACTGCACCTGACCCGACCGGAGAAGGCGGCATCAGGTCGATGCAGTTTGCCATCAGGGATGCGGGCATCAGGCCCGAAGATATCGATTACATCAATGCTCACGGGACTTCCACGCCCATAAACGATCCCTGTGAAACAAAGGTCATAAAAAATGTGTTCGGCGAACATGCTTACAAGCTGGCCGTCAGTTCCACCAAATCGATGACGGGACATTTGCTTGGGGCGGCAGGAGCGATCGAAGCGATCATAACTGTCATGGCGCTCAGGGATGGCATCATCCCGCCTACGATCAATCTTGCGAATCCGGACCCTGAATGTGACCTGGACTATGTTCCCAATGAAGCAAGGAAGGCAGATATCAGGTATGCTCTGTCGAATGCCCTGGGATTCGGCGGACACAATGCCGCCATTGTGTTCAGGAAATTTGCGGACTGATCGTGCTGCCGGAGAATAAGAAGAAAAAATTTGCGCATAAACAGGATATAGGGTACAATCTGTAAGGGCGGGGATGTTATTTCCTGCCTTTACGTTTTGAAGAAGGTGTCTGCGTATGCTTGAAAAAATCATATCTGAAAACATGAGCAAACTTAAGGAACTTGAAAAGGAGACAGGTTACACGTTCAAAGATCCCGGAAATCTTGTGCTGGCTCTGACCCACAGTTCATATGCAAACGAAAAGAAGGCGGCCGGTCTGAAAAGCAACGAGAGGCTTGAGTTTTTGGGAGATTCGGTACTTAATATAGTCACAAGCGACTACATATACAGGAACTATCCCGAACTCCATGAAGGCGAAATGACCAGGACAAGGGCGGCTGTCGTTTGCGAAGCATCGCTCATGAGGTGTGCTGAAAGGATCCGGCTTGGAGAGTACCTCTTCCTTGGAAAAGGAGAGGAAAACACAGGAGGGAGGACTCGCTCATCCATACTGTCAGACGCGTTTGAGGCGCTGATTGGCGCAATTTATATAGACGGCGGCATTTCGGCAGCCCGCAGGTTCATACTGAGGTATATGGAAGATATCTACCAGGATATCGACAGGCAAAATGAATTCAGGGACTACAAGACAATGTTCCAGGAAATAATCCAGAAACAGAGCGACCAGAAGATCCATTACAGGATCCTGGATGAAAGCGGCCCTGACCATGACAAGACGTTCACTGCACAGGTCCTTGTGGGGAATGAACCTTACGGCGAAGGTAAGGGGCGGAGCAAAAAGGAAGCCGAACAGAATGCCGCAAAGGATGCCATCAATAATATGCAGGTGAAGAAATGACCAGAAGGCATGTGATCATACCCATATTCGTGCCGCACAAGGGGTGTCCCAACGACTGTATATTCTGCGACCAGAAAAAGATAAGCGGACAGACGGATGAAATGACGCCGGATAAAATACGTGAAATTGCAGACACTCATCTCAGTACCGCAGGTCCTGAGGCATTTGTCGAAATCGCATTCTACGGCGGCAGTTTTACCGCGATAGACAGAGAACAGCAGGAGGAGTTCCTGAGACAAGCCT